>CALKRO010000001.1 GCA_937990205.1 uncultured Candidatus Saccharibacteria bacterium
CCAATCGGAAAAATTAACTTGGTTTAATGATTTGGTATTACGGAAGGCATAGGCGAGATTTTTAGTGCGATTCACGATGTTGGCGAATTTCTCAACGGTCTGGACTGTGGAATTTTCGAAGATGGATTCAGTACTTTCGATCGGGGAATCTTTGAGATATTCAAAGAAGTCAGAAGCTTCGAATGAGCCATTATGGTATGCGACAGTGTTATGGAATAGGTGGTCAAGATTTTTGACTTTCTTAAAATTTAGGGTGGACTTACTACGACCATCGGTGAAATTGAAGTTGACATGATAATCTATTTCGCCAAGACCGGCATACAGATAGGAAAGATCCTCCGGGAAGATTAATTCTGTGGCATTACTCCAAATGCAGATATAATCCCAGCGATCACGATAGCCACCGAGATAGACTTCGGCGTCAGAATCTGGTAGAGAGATAACCGAAGTGCGTTCTTTGGTGATATCATCACTGCATTTATTTCTACCTACGGTAATATTAACCTCTGGCCATAGATTGTTCGGGGTGGTAGTAAGTGGACTGTCGAGATAGCTGGCCTCGGTGATGCCGACGGCTTTTTTGATAGCCTTATTAATTTCGATACCATTAACTAATTGGATAGAAGCTTGATCTTCAGCAAGGAGGGTAAAAATTAGATTGCGATGATATTCGCCAGGTTGTGCAGAGGATTCGAGTTCGAAGCCGAGGTTGAATTTGACAGTATCGGCGGCAGTAAGCGGATCTTTGACTTGCTTGATTTTGAGCGGGCTACTGAGGCTTGGGATTTGTTGGTAAATCTGGTCATCAGTATCTTTGATATTATAGCCGTACTGGTTATGCATGTCTCTAGAAAGTGCATAATCAGAACCATAGACGGAAGGGATGGAATAGTCGTTTTTAGGGTCGTTACTAACTAGTGAATTATCCTCGCTGTCGCTACTAAAAAGTAATTTGTAACCTAATGGACTATTGGTATTAACGGTAATATTGATGGATTTGGAAAACTCCATTCTACTTCCAGTCGAAAAATCGGTTTCGACTTTAACTTCACCGGGCATGCCTAGTGAGGCAGTCGAGGCATACGTGCTTTTGAAGCGCAGCAAACAAAATAAAGTACTGACTAAAAAGATTGATAATATATTAAAAACCGACCTACCACTGATGGTATGTCTAATTCCTCGCTTTGACACGGTTTTTTCTCTCCCATTTATGTTATTTATCTAGTCCTAATAGATAAACCTATGTTAATACATCTACTTCGAGTTTAGCATAAATGGAATAAAATGGCGGAAGAAAAATGATGTAAAATTTAATAGATATCGCTTAAAATATTAAACGTCACAAAAAATAAGCACCGGATTAGTGGTGCTTATTTTAGAGAGATTAAGAGCTTAGTTGTAGATATTTTCTACAGCGATGGATGGACCCATGGTGGTAGAAATAAAAATGCTCTTAATATATTGTCCCTTGATAGAAGCTGGCTTCATTGACTTTAGAGAGTCCATGAATACGGTAGCATTTTCGTTCAATTGGTCGAGGGTGAAATTGGTTTTACCGACACCGATATGAACGATGGCTTGCTTGTCGACACGATATTCGACCTTACCAGCCTTAGATTCCTTGACGGCCTTCTCGATATCGAGAGTAACAGTGCCAGCCTTTGGATTTGGCATCAAACCTTTAGGACCAAGCAAGCGAGCGAACTTACCAAGTTTTGGCATGTAAGCTGGGGTAGAAATGAGAACGTCGAAATTGATGATTCCCTTTTCAAGTTGCTTGATGAATTCGGCATCTTCAGCGATGTCAGCACCGGCAGCCTTGGCTTTTTTGCATTCATCTTCTGGAGCGAAGACAGCGACGCGAACAGTCTTACCGTTACCGTTTGGAAGAACGATGGTAGTGCGAATGTTTTGGTCAGCTTGGCGTGGGTCGACACCGAGACGAGCGTGAATTTCAACGGTAGCGTCAAATTTAGCTGGGTTGGTTTCGACA
>CALKRO010000002.1 GCA_937990205.1 uncultured Candidatus Saccharibacteria bacterium
CAGCTAGACGATTACAGCATGTTTGAAAAAGAAGAAATTACCCTATATAGTCGAATTCTGAAAAATCAGATTTATTGCTACCCTAAGGGCTACATTCCTTCGCGCGCTTACGTGGTTGATACTCTTGAAGCTGTACTTTGGTCGTTTCTGACCACTGATAACTTCCAAGATGCCGTACTTACTGCAGTTAATCTCGGCGATGACACCGATACAGTCGGCGCTGTCACTGGTTCGCTCGCTGGTATTCAATACGGGCTCAAAAGTATTCCGGAAAAGTGGGCCACCACTTTGAAGCGTGGCCGATATCTGATTAAACTCTGTGATCAATTTACTGAAACCGAAATTGACACCACAGATATTTCGCCAGAATCCACTTCCATTCCACACGTTGAAACCACCAACCTCAATCGGCTTGGCGCCTAGCTTCACTGTTTTCTCACTAAACTCTCGAATTTTTCGAGAGTTTATTTTTTTAAGAACGCCTCAATCATTTCCGCTTCACTTGTAAAATCCTCCCCTGAAACCAACGAATCTTTCACTTCACTATAATATTTTTCCAGCGTCAATGGCGTAAAATAATACTTACCACCCCCATCAGCCTCTAGTCTCTCAAAAGCCAAGCATTCACCCACTCGCCAAACCAATTTCGCGCGCATCACCCGCTCCCGCACCGTATCAAACCACTTCACCGAAATAAATTCCTTTCCCTCAGAAAATCGCCGCACTACCTCTAGCTGCATCGCCACCAGCACTGTTTCATCGGTCTCGCATTCCACCAGATAAACCGCCCCCGGCAATTTCTCCACGCGTTCACGCCCATTTTTCACTATCTCTCTAAAAGTCCTCATACCGTCCAACCCTTCGCTTCCTCATACATTTGGCCAAAATCCACTCCCAATTGATTTTTCGCAAATAAAAACACCCCTAAATCATTCGGCGCAAAATCTTTTGGCAATTTCCCCGAAGCTAAATTTGCCAAATCTTCCACCCCTAATACCTGGCCTAAATGCGTTTCGAGATCCGTCTTTAGTTTCGCGCCTCCGCTCTGTCCCATAATCGCTTCCGCCAGGGAAACAAAAGTGTCATTAAAATCTTCCGAAGATTCCGCGAGCGCCGTCAACTCACCAAGACTCACTTCTTTCACTTCACCGTTATAAATTGCCTCAATACGCTCCTGCTTTCTTAAATTCTGGGCCAGAAAATCCTCCACCGATTCGCCCGCCCCTTCGAAATTACCCCAATCGCGCCAATCGTCATCATCGTCCTCATCGTCCTCATCGAATTCTCGCGCCACAATCACTTCTTCAATTGGTCGACCATTCACTTCGGAAAGTCCCTTTTCACGAAGCCCTTCAAGTAATTCATCACGGTCTAACTCATCCACCTCTATCGCTTCAATATAATCCACCCCGATACCCGTACGAAACATCTGCTCATTGTCTGCCGAATAGTGTTTTAAATCACCCATGGTGCGTCGAAAAATCTCCTCCGGCGCCAATCTCCCGGCAAAATGCGCCTCATTCGTCGAACCATAAGAATCCACATTATAGGCATACCAATCTGTGCGATCAAAAATTTCCGGCTTTAAGACCACCGCATGATTCTGAATTTTACTGCGTTGCTCCGCATTCATAATCCTAGTAAATACATTGTCCGCACCCCCCGAATCGATATCCAGTACCGAGGAGATTCCATTTTTCACCACTCCTCGGCTGAACCGCTCGGTCGTACTCATCAAACCAGTAGTTAATACCCGATAAACCGAGTCCACACTCATCGAATTCAACATATGGACCGCGCGTACATCCTCACCATACTTGGCCAGATATTCTTCATGTTTCCCATTTTCTACATATGTAGAGTAACCTGGAAAAACCTCACGGCGTGTCAATTTTTCCGCTCGCCCAAGCTGCTCCGCATTGAGGTCCTCTAGCTTATATTGCCACTTTAATCTCGCTATCTTATAATCGCGTTCCGCCCTCTCCGAAACTTCGTCTAGTGCATCTTCCACTCCGAGGTCCTGCCTAAAAATTTCATCCAGCGTCTGTTGCGCCGCCATATCATCCATCGCTTTTGGCACTTCCATTTGCACCAAACCAATCGCCGCTCGTACTAGATTACTGGTATTACGCTTCCTAGAAACTACTCCGTCACCCAGTTCCCGCGCCGTAGCATCCGCCAAAGATACCTTAATCCCATTTTTCTCAAACACCAGGGCATCACACAAACGAAATTCACGCTTCGATTCTAAATCATGATAAGTAATTTCTCCGAGGCGCACCGAAGTACCACTTTTAAGCTCCGCCACGCCGTCTTTTTCGCGTGATTCCGTACGCAATTTCTGTCCCAATTCTGAAATTTCCGTCAAAGGTTCACGCAACTTAAAGCGATATTCCAAAGTCTGATTTTCCAGATTTTCTACCACATCCACTCGCTGATTTTCGATATGGTCACGGTCACAAATAATTTCATGTCTTTCCCGTATTAAATATTCTTGGCTATGTTCCTTCTCTGTATCTGATGCCAATTTTTCCTTGCGACCTAGAATCCCCTCGAGATCAAAATCACTCACACTTTCGGCTCGTTTTTCTTCAGCTTTCGTCTTTTTCTCCCCAAAGAACTCAACATCTTTCAGCGCCGCCATCAACTTCAGATAATTATCGTTTATCTCCTGCTCTCCCGCTTTTTCCAAACCATTTGGCGCCAAATTATGATTCATTCTTCCATTATACTATAAGCTTATGCTTCATGAACCCCGCCTCTTCATAAAAAATCATAGCCACCTTTCATGCTCTCCATCTACGCTTATTTTGACAAAATAAGCATCTCATGTGATAATAAATGGAAACTTTGTATCTATTACACGTTCTTTTACAAAATGAAAGGGGAAAATATGAATCAAAAATTCCAAATTATGTTTCAAATCGCGGAATCTAGTTTCCAGGAACTGCCCAGAGTCTGTCGTACTCCCGCCTATGTCAAGCGCTATCTTGACCTACATGATGCGCTTTACACCGCTATGACGCTTGCCCGTACCAAAGCGGAGCGCGGCAGAGTTTATCGCATTTCACAAACCATCTGGTCCGAACTTCTAGCGGCCGGCGCCAACCCCAGCGAGGTTAGGGAACTACTTAGCCCCAGCTACATCTGGCGTCACTACGACAAAGTCAAAGCCTCTAAAATCAATGTCAATTCTTATGAATTAATGTACCAACTAATTCAAATCAAAGGCCGTGGATTTGTCCTGAGAAACCTCAAAAAATTTCAGCAACGCGGCATCGATATCGACACTATCGCCATGAACTGCTACCGAATAGAAACTAAACATGATCTCGAAGTTCAATGCGCCGAAATGCGCGTCCTCGGCGTCAATCTCACGACGATTTTCGTAATGGCCAACCAGCTCCTCACTAAGGAATCTCCAAAACCTGCTAATGTTTACTGCCTACTCTATTTTTTCTATCAGCAGAATCTTTCACTCGGCCTCATTGCTGCCTGGATTAAAGATCACCTCACTGAAAAAATCCTCGACAGTATCATAGCCGCTGATCCGCTCGATTGGACCATCTTCGGTATCAATCTCGACGATTATCGACCAATTTGGGTTACTGGTAACCATTCACGTTTCTTCGACCCAGAACCCAATTTTAAAAAACTGCCACCCACTATTACCACCACTCAATTTCTCGGTTATCTTAATATTCAGCAAATTTACATCGCCACTAGATATGGTTGCGATTTTGAGAATTTTCTCACCAAGAATTACTTAGTATCTAGTGGTCAGATCGATCTACTGGCTGAAAAATTTGAACATGATAACCTATTTTGTCCAACAGAGGATAAACTTAAAATTGGCATTGCCTTGCTTAAATATGGTGCCACCAATATTAATCGGGAAAAACTTATAGAACTCTTTAATCGATGCGATTTATCGAAAAATAAACGCATCAAATACGGTAAAGTCCTCAATCAGAAAGAAATCTAAATCTCAGATTCCCTAAGATCGAATTTTCTAATCTTCGCTCTCTCATCCTCTTTCATCACTCAAAAATCCTCGGTTCGCCGGGGATTTTTTTCATAAAAAAAGGCTCGAAATAAATCCGAGCCCGAAGGTGAATGTCTTATAAATCACGTGCAGAAGCTAGCCCTCTAAAACCAATCAGCGCCCCCTCGTCATCCGTAACTGGAAACACCGGTAAATATAGATCATCAATCGTTCGACCGAGATCCTTGGCCGCCCGCACCACAATTGGTTTCACGATATAGAACACACCCTCTTCATAACTTGGCAGACCCACCATCTTCGAGAACGCAATTTGGAAAATTGGCACCACTCCAATATGCTCACGTAGCATACTTTTTGCCTCAATTTCAATCGCCCCCTCCTCTGGTTGGTATGTCGTTAGTATTTCATCATTGTCATCCAAAATTCGGCAGACATGTGATAAGTAATTTTTAATCATCTCCCCACCTTTCTAAGTATTGAACTTATAAAATCAAAAAACTACTGACGTCGAGAATAATTTGTGCATCCAAGCATCACCTAAAACCTCATTGGCTTTAATCTCAGTGACCCTGTTCGAAGCTTCGCATTGTAATCCATCGAAAAACGAAAATTTCGATAAGTATTACACTTATTCATCGGAGATTTCACATCCGCATCACAGGTTCCCTGAATATTAAAATCATATCCAGTGCGATCAGTGTGAACCACCCCCATGATTTGCAGATTTTTCAATGCCATAAAATCTCGAGTCGTTCCACCAGCCGGATTTTCTCGTTTTGCGAAAACTACTTTAAATTCCAGATCAATATACATATTCTGATCAAAAGCATACATATTTGCAATATGAATGCGATCCCTGCTTGGTCCATTCATTACTTCAAAAGCCAATGAATCACCATTTCTTACTTCACTGTGCATACAACACCTCCTGTAAAAGAACCACCTCGGCATACGTTACGAGGTCAACCACTTAGCGATACAGCTAATTAGCATATTTTAACATACTTATGGTAATATGTCAATGTAAACCACATCGCTTGCCAAATCCCGCAAATTCAGCTAATTGCCGAGATGTGAATCCGTCGCCCCCCTCAAGTACAACACCTTGACAAACCCCATATACTCTGCCATAATATAGCCGTTAAACTCATGTTTAGCTCGCGCAAATTTTTGCGAGCTCTTTTACAGAAAGGGGAATTGTTATGGAAGAAAAAGAATTTGTCCATAATCCAAGGTACAAAACGCGTGGTATTTATCATCATTTCGAGGGGGAATCCTATCTCCTCATCGATACCGCCATCAATAATGACACCGGGGAAAGAGAAGTAGTTTATTTGGCACTTTATGACGATCTTCAACTCCATGTTCGTTCGTACGAGAAGTTCTTTGAGGAATTGGATCCGGTCAAGTATCCTGATGCTAAGCAGAAATATCGTTTTGAGCTGCTGGATGTTAGTGATTTTGACTACAATGTCTTCAAGAAGCAGCCGTCTCATAAGTACCAATACGTCGGCTTATTATTCAATGATTAATTCAAGGAGGGGTATATGAATATCATTAACAAATTACACATCTTAAAGGACACTGCATCACTCACCTATGAAAAATTAAGTCAGAATTTCTGGTGTGGCACTTTCCAAGCTTTACAAAAATGCATTCAGGAATCAGAAGACGAGAAAAAATTAAGTTCAGCCTACAGTTTTTTGGCCAAGCATTGGCCTAAAATGCATGAAGCTGGCGTCGACCTAGAGGAAATTGTTCAAGTTTTACATCCATTAGATATTATTGAGCAGTTCGAAGCACTCCAAGATGCCGGCGCACACTTAGATATTGATCAAATTGTCCGCTCTATTCCTGGAGGACACGGTAAGATAGACCTACATCGCCTTCATTCCTTGGGCGCAGATATGGACTTAATTGCAATTCATGATGATAGTCTCGAGCCCTGTTCGTTCGACGAGATTAACGACCTGATCATTAATGGCGTTTCTGTCCAAGTCACATTTGACTTATCTGAAAGTCTCATCTTAGGTAGTGCGGAACATCCAGATACCTTATTTAAGATAATCTATTTCTTTTACTCTAATGGTATTGATTCATGGAAAATTCGCGAAATGATCAATAAAATCATTCCAGTAAAGTTCATCGATGAGTCAAGTCTGCTATATATTGCTGACCTTATCGACGACATTATTGAGGACCCGTCCAATAGGTGGCCTGTTATTGGTATTAAACCTAAAGAATACTCCAAGCCTTGGATTTACCTTCACTGTGACGATTATCTCGGCATAAAGCCTGAAAAAACTCTAGCAAATCTGCCGAAAGCCATCTCTATACGTGATTTCATTCACTTTACTGGACTTCCGTATATTATAAGCAAAGTTAATTACCATGGTCTAACCCTCAAAGATTTTATCGATCTCAATTATCTGCCAGCTGGGGGTGACATTGAAGAATTAACCAAAGAAGCCAACTACGCGAGATTGCAGTATGAAGACCCAATCGATTGGCTTACCCTAGCTTACCTCAGCGACTCGGGTAGTAAATTAGTTAATCGAAAAATGCTACTTGAGTACGGTGACCCATCACGCTACAATGCGATAGACTATGATTTTGCCAAAAAATTCATGGAGAATAACTCAGATCACTAGTTCCCCAAAAAAACAAGCCTCGGACTTAACCGGGGCTTTTTATGTTAATCTTACCCCCGGAAGATACAGATATCCCTCCATTTTATAGGCCAAATTTTTTTCAATATAGCCCTTTGCAATTTTACAAGCTTTCGACATCCGTTCATCTTGCCATAACGGATCAATATAGCGCACTTTCGCCTGGCAGTTCACTACGTACACTCCGTCCGGGCATTGCTCAAAACTTTTCGCCTTCTTTATTTTCTTCGCCTTCTGCCAAGCTAAAAAAGCATCACAGTAATCTGAAGCTAAAATCATTTCAATCACTTCCGATTCTTTCCTTTGATATAAATCTGCCACCGAAATCCTTCCAGATTCACTCATTTTCTTCAAAATATCGGCAAGAAACTGCATTGAGTAGCGTGTTCGATCTTCACGATAAAATAAAGACAATTGCGAAGTTAGTTTAACAAATTTTCGTGCGATTTTTTTCGTTTGAAATCCCAATTCTTTCACTCCATTTTCGTCTGATTGCACCACAATATCCGCATACATTTCACGGATTTCTGTCAAATCTGCCACTCCATACGCGAACAGCATATTCACCAGTGAATATTCCAAACGATCTGCTGATAACTTCGGCGTGTTATTATCCGCAATTGGATATAAGTGGTAATCGTCCACCTCTGAGATTAGAATACCGTCCCGCTTAAGCAAACAACTGATTTCCGGCGACCCTACAATCACCTCTGTCGTCAAATCTTCTGTCGACTCCTGCATCAAATGGTCACCATTCATAAAATCCACACAATGTTTAAAAACTGGGGTCGCAATATCATGAAAAAGCCCCGCCAAAGTCTGCTTTTTGTCGTGAGTAAAATGCCAAACTATCAACGCCACCCCTATTGCATGATCTAAACTTGAATAAAATCTCTGACTCTCAAATAAATCCGAATAAATCGTTCCGCAAGTGATGCTGATGTGCTTCTGCCTCTGTAAGACTGGTGTTTCAATATATTCCTGCAGCCACTCCGGAAAATCTGACTCCAAAATGGCATGGAATTTTCGAATCAATTCTTCTACCTCACACTCTGTCATATTCTATATTATTAAACTCAATTGCGCGCTTTAGGATTTCTTTTCTCAATATAAAATCGTTAAGCACCACAAGATTTTCGTGATTGCTTTTTGTGTCAAACAGTTTTTCTAGTCCAGATTGCGTTTCTTTGCTGTCACAGTAAAGATAGCTACGCCCATCCTCAAGGGAGATGATATTTATCATCCACTTATCGAAGTTGGCAAAAACTTCATTTAATAATTCTTCTGTAATTCTATCTCGATTAAATAAAATTATTTGGCCAATTACCTCGGGAAGTAATGGACTAACCCATTCCGTTTTCATGTCGTCTATGATTGCAGTTTTTGGGTCTTGCATCTGTTCGCTTTCGCAGGCCCTGAAATATTCTCGACCAAAATCATCTGTTAGTCCACCGAGTTTCTTTAGCTCCGTGTAAGCTTTTTTATCGCGTTCTGTAGTAATTTTGGATCTCAAATTGATGGTATTATCTAAAATTCCAGCTATGAGTAATTTACATAAATCTTGATCTAGTAAATCCGCTTTGTCGGCTTTGATAAAACGTTCGTAGATCTGCGTGCAAACTGCGCCAATTACTTCTATTTGGCTCTTTACGGCTTTATTCTGGCGCCAATATTCTTCATAGCCTGGATGATGGTCGATAACTTCAACGATGCACTCCGGATCAACGAAGGTATCAAAGAAATCTGGATTTGAGACATCCAGTAGCACAAATTTTGTTTTTTCTATGTCTACTGGTTTATCTAGCGTATATTTCAAGCTACGCAACATCGGCGGTACAGTTTTATTCATTTTTGAAGTAGAGATTGCCAATGTTTCCTCATCAGTCGTCACCCTAAGCAATTCTCTATAAGCAATCATGCTCGCATAAGCGTCGGTATCGATATATTTTCGTCCAGCGGCAACAACTATCATGCTTTATATTATAGCATTCTTGGTAAATCCGTATGAGGTTCAGCACCTTAACTATATTGACAAAATATAATCTTAATGCCATAATATAGTCGTTAAACTTAAGTTTAGCTCGCGCAAATTTTTGCGAGCTCTTTAAAAAGGGGGTATCATGAATATTTTTAGAAAAGAAAAGATCGAATCAGACAAGGTAGATTTACATTACCTGCATTCACAAGGTGCCGATATGGACCAAATTGCTCGTCATTATAATCTCGAGACTTGTTCACTCGACGAGATTAACAACCTGATTATTAATGGCGTTTCTGTACAGACCGCCTTTGAATTATCTGAAGATTATATCTTGAGTAATGCAGAGTATCCAGATAACCTATTTAAGATACTCAGCTTCTTTTATACTCTTGGTATTACCTCAGAACAAATTCGCAGTATAATCAGTAGGATTATTCCCACCATGTTTATCGATAAAATAAAACTTTTTTCGATTAAAAGCACTGTCGACGATATCGTCAGTTCTTCGCCTGACAAATGGTCAAGTATTGGTATCGAGCCTAGTGAGTACGTTAAACCCTGGATACGTCTTAACTACTGTCGTTACCTTAGTCTAGATTCTGGCAGAACTCTAGCTGATCTACCAAAAGCTGTATCGCTACACGATTTCATCCATAACGTCAAACTCAGTGAAATTGAACGTGAATTCCATTATCAAGACTACACCTTCGATCAGTTTATTCGAAGAAGCTTTTTACCAGCTGGCGGTGACATTGAGCAATTAGTTCAGAAATCTTTTTGCGAGAACATAGAATACGAAAACCCAGTAGGATGGCTAATTCTTGCTGCTATCTATGTTAATGGCGGCAAATTAATCAACAGGTATAAGTTATCTAAATATGCCAATCCAACCAATTACTTCATCGTTGATCTAAAGTTTGTCACAGAGTATTTCCCCAACATTTTCACGAATAGAGAAAAAGATTTCACTTAACCTAAAGTTGAGTAATTATCTCTATCTATGAAGCCTCGACTCCCGTCGGGGCTTTTTCTTTGACATAAATTATAAAATATATTATAATATAATTATTGTATTATTTCATACACATTGCACATTTCATACATAGGAGGGGAACTATGACCGAACACATTACTAACCGTGGTAACAGACGATCTATTTATCAGGATAAGGACGATTTTCAGAAATTTCGTGACCTCGTCGAAGCGCATCAAGCAATTTCCGCTTCCGCCGCCTGTCGTCAAGAAGCTGCGCTTAAACTAGCCCTGAAAAAGCTTCAGCAGACAGAGGAAATTAAGACTCGTGACCGTATCTTAATCGAACTTCGAAAACTTAGTCAAGGTATCAGCGAACCAGCCGTTATGGCTTCTAAGTACCTGATTAAGAACGATCCCGGCCACGCCAGTATCGATATCTTGAATCTCAAGCCTAGACCTTATCACTGCCTAAGAAATCGTAATATCAATACTATTCAAGATGTTTTAGCGCTTGACTCACTCGATTGGGGTAGGATTCGTAATCTCGGCAAAGTTTCCATTCAGGAAATCATCCAGGCCATGCATGACCTCGGTTATGCCGATTTCTACATTCCACATTAATTCAAAAAGCTCCCAAAGTCGGGGGCTTTTCTTTTTTTAAAAAACACTTAAAAGCCCAACTATTCTTCTCTTGGCATAACCATTTTACATCATGTTCTCTACATTGACTTTTCAAACTTTTTATGTTAAAATACATAGATTAAGTCATCCCGACTTAATTGGCGATTCTTCGTATGAAGAACGTTTCATCACACTGAAAAGTGAGTACCTTAAAAGAAGATTTAAAGTTTAAGGTCTTTCATTTTTCTATTTTTAGGAGGGTAAAGATATGAAACATGAAACTAACATCGTAGAGAAGACAAAAGTTAAATCCGCCAGCCTGCTTGACCACATTTGTCATTTAGGCCTCAGTAAGCACACTGAGAGCTACCTCAGCAACAAATTCGGCACCACGAGTGAACTGCTCTGGAAGGTTCGCCACGAAGCATACCTTAGAGAGCATCATCCAGAAAACAGCAGTTATCTCGAGAAGCCACTTTGGGATGCCTTGGTCGCTTTTGATCGTGCCGGCTACATTCGACACGACATTAAGCCCGAGGATTTTATTCTCAATCGACTTCGTAGACTGGCCAAATCCGAGCAATATCAAGCCTGGAATTGCGCTGCTGATCTCGAAGATTTTTGCGAAGTTCGTCCAGAACAGGGAAGTTCCGATCAATCTGACTTCGCTTATGGTAACCAAAGGTATGAAAATTTCACACCACTCACCGAAAAACAGCGTGAGGAAATTCGGCAGATTCTAAAAGATGTTATTCCTGACGAGTTGACTTACCGGATTATTTGTTTTCGGTATTCGCTCGGAGATGGTAAATGTCATACTACCGCCGAGGCCGCGTCGATACTTAATCGTAAGATTAGCAAAATCCGTGGTCTGATGAAGAAAGCCTATTTCTATATTAATGGCTGCGATCTTTTCGACATTATTTAAATCTTCGAAACCCCGCCTCATCGCGGGGTTTTCTCTTGTTTAAAAAACCTACTTTCGTTGCGGGGTTTTCTGTTATTAAAATTTCCCACCATAGAGCATATTACTTATTTTTATAAAAACCATCCATGTAAGAAATCTTTATTTTTCACATAAAAAAGACTGCTTAATCTCTAAGCAGTCAAAAGATTGAAAAGGTAATAAAACAAAGTTATTCATTTCCAGCATTACTAATTAAATTACGGTTTCGTATTAAGCCATATTTCGTAAAGCTAATACTACCCGTGCGTCTTTTGACATCATAGTTCGCATCGAATTTATACTTAGTATAAACCGCTTTTTCCTCGCAAGCACTAGATAAGTCAGCCAAACATCTTCCAATTACTTTTACGTAATCATAAGAAAGGCCAGAATATTTCAGTTCTAGGATTTGAAAATCCTTCACCAGAAGAAGCTCTTCTCCCTGCGCATAACATTTATTCGCCTGGAATTTTCCGGTCTCCACCTGGAATTCGATGCGCATTAGCTCATTATCACGAGCTAACTTAAACCCCTCTAAAAGCTCCGACAGATATGGTCCATCTTTAATCCGATAGACCCTCGCGTCGCAATTTTCGTCGATCGACAAACTTTTGTGTTCATTGCCATTTTCGTTGATATCCATACCGATATCTCCTTTCAAAGAACTATCCCATTAGGGACAACCAACATGATTCGCTATTGAATCAATATTTATATTTTGACATAAGAATAAAAGAAAGTCAAGGGACGAAAACCGAACAGTAAATCTAATTAGTTCCACCCGATTTCAACACTTCCACCCCTGTTATTCATTGACAGAAAATGTATCACATTGTATAATATAAAGGTAGTTTTTACTCGCACCTTAAAATTTTGGAACCCTGCCTACCATGTTTTAAGGTGCATTTCTTATGAGGAGGATATTATGAAACTACCCCAGATTCATCACGATACGCATGCCAAAAATATCGCCATTTTGAAAAAATGGCAACTCTTTTTCGAAGAAAAAGACGGTTATACCAATCGCCAAGAAGTCATGCTGGATTTTAGTCGATTCTGCCACCATCTGAAGAATCATGAAGTAACTATTTCCGGCAAGTGTCTCCTGGGTGGTCTGATTTATGGCGACCCTAGGTTTAAGGATGGCGAAGAAATTTTCACCAGCCACATTACGCATTTTGAGCGCGTAGCCAAAGAGTATTGTCGTGGCGTCGAGCATGAATTAATCTGTGCCACCACTAAAACTCAGCATAAATATTATTTTTATGCCGATCACTACAGTGATGATATGTCCAATATGTTACTGGATATGGCTAAATTTAATAAACTCAGTCTCATCCGAGGTTATTATTTACCCACTAGACTTCAGTATCCGAACATCGATCGTCACTTCATCTAATCTCATCTGAGATTCACTTCTATGGAGGCAATGCCTATGAAAAAATTAAAATGTAAACCTGCATCTACACTGAAATCCGTTTCCGGACTCGGGCTTAGCAAGCGCGCCGAACGTTACGTGGAGAAAAATTACTATTCCATGGATCAATTAGTTTGGCACGTACGTTTTCTGCACTATATGATGCAGTATCACCCAGAAACTTTAAAAGCCTATCGCCCAAAAGTTTTCAAGGAAATCATCAGCGCTTTGAACACTGCCGGTTATATTCGTACAGATTTTGTCGCCGATTCTTTCGGTCTTAAATATCTTAAACGTGTGTTACTCGGCAATAAGTGCGAACCGGTCATTCTGGAATGTTTTTTACCGGAATTTTGTAAGAAATCCAATCGTTTTCGTTTAACGAACCGGCCAGACGATCAAAGTTGTTTGGAATGGAATAAAATTTACGAAAATGACAAGCTTCTTTATAAAAAAACTCTCAAAACTTTCCGTTCCAATCTTCGCACCTATCTGTCCGCGGCTGAAATGAAGTATTTTGATTACCGTTTCGGCTTCAATAAACACCGGACTCACACTTTATCCCAGACTGCTGCAGAATTTAAGCTCACCATTCCAGAGGCTAAAAAACAGGAGAAGGAAATCCTGAAGAAAATTGAACTTAGTAAAATTATTTACATGATTTAATTTGAAAACTTGGTTCCAAAAAATAAACCCCTCATTACGAGGGGTTTTATTTTTTCCATTTGCGTTACTTCAATTCTTCCCAGTCGATATCAACCGTATCATCTACAGCCTCCGCGAATTCAGGATGCATCATTCCGTCAAACAACAGAATCATTCTGCTCTCCTTCGTGAATCCCAGATAAACATTGTCTTGCATATGTTGATCTCGTGTCTCCCTAAAGAAGAAACGATTCAAAATATACTTCTTAGCATTTTCTGAAACCACAATCCGCATCAAGAGATCTAGTCCTAGCATGATACAGGGCTTATCCAAGATTTTATCTTTGCTATCCTCTAGATTCTTTAGAGGATATCCCTGCAACATTACTCCAGGCTGGAAATTTACTATTTCCGACTTGTGAAATTTTAAGTCCCCCATAGTATTGACGGCTTTCTCTAGCTGTTCATCTCTGTCTTCACCAACTGGCACTGTCAAGCGCCAAACATCATAGACAATCGCCTCATCGCGAATCACCTTGTCCACTAGTCCCCGATTTGTAAACGGCATTACACTACTTAACCCCTCATTTCGCATCTTTCCACCTCCATAAAACAGAAAAATCGTAACGTCTTAGAAAATTAAAGAACCTATTCAGTTACGACTGACTACTCTGTTATTCTATAATATTTAACCTATTTTGTCAATCTAAAACATTGACAAACTCATTATTTAGTTTATAATTATGCTATCGGTTTTACCGTATCGTACCTTTAGTTCAAATCACATTTTTTTAGGAGGGGACAATGAAAAATGAAGTTAGTAAAGCTTGGAAAGTCGACAGTTTAAGTCAGCTCGGCTACAACCATCTCATCGATGGCAATGTCAAAAATTATGTCGAACGTAATTATGAAACCGTAGAGCATTTGATCTGGGATTGCCGCTACCTCTATTATATGGAGCAGTATCATCCAGGAGTTATTCGAAGAATTCCACATTCGCTCAAGATTTGTATGGAAATTTTTGAATACAATCACTTAATTTGCCGAAACATCGATTCCAGAATCATCGGCATGTATTATCTCTATCGTACGGTTTACGGCGACGATTATGAACCTTTGATTTTGGAATATCGTGACCCCAGAATCACCAAAAAGGCTCATAATTATCAGCTCACTGATCGCGCCAAAATTCTCACCGTCCACGACTGGAATCAGCTCTACGAGGAAGATATTTGTATCGATCTCGAGAGAAGCCAGAAAGAACTCAAGCATCTCGAAAACATTCAGCGGGTTTTACAGCGTGAGTTAACCAAGCGAGAATATCGCATCGTTAATTTCAGCTTCGGTTTACAAGGTGATAACATTCACAATCTACGTGAAACTGCAGTCCATGAAGGTTTGCTTCTCACCCAGACCGATCGTCATCTGAAGTCCGCGCTCAAAAAAATCCAGCCGTATCTAACTAAAATCTAGCCCCTATCTAGGGGCTTTTTAGTGCCAAATTGAAAATAAAAAAGAGCCCCTCATCCTTTAGGAACTCTTGGTAGAAAAACTTAGACGATGACTCACTGGCACTAGATACGGGTCACCCCGGTCGCTCTATCTAGCGCCAGACAGGTCACCTACCCAAGCTGCTCTACACCCACAACGTTTACGCCAATATATATTTACTCGTCCAATGTGGCGAGTGTGGCGCCCTGATGAATTTGCTCCAAGCGATCTTTAAAAATCGGCTTGGCGTCCGTCGAAATCAGATAATACTTATCCATTTTCGAGGTTACCAAGTAAATCTCGCTATCACCGATAGTTTTCTGCATCTCCTTCCAGTTTTCTGGTCGGAAAATATTAAGCAGCTCCTCTTTGCTCATTAGCGGCAAATCGAGCTTCTCAATCGACTGAATATTCAGAATCTCACTCGGCCTCCTTGCATCATCGGAATCTATTCCACGCAAGCGAATTCTTACATCATCGGATTTTATTCCGCGCAAGCGAATTTCTTCCTCAAAATCGAATTTCGGCAGATGTCCGTAGTAAAATGCATTGAACATCTTAAGCAAAGCAAACTGATCTATCGCCGTATGAGGTTCCATAAATTCGAAACTCCATCGACTCACCAGGGAATAATCCCGGCGAATTCGCAAATTTGCTGCAGCACGAAGTTCTTGAGCCTTCTCACGTTCGCGTCTTTTCGACATACTATCCCCACCTTTCTGTCGTGTGTCATCGACTAAAACTAAATGTACTTTAAAACTTAACCTTTATATTATACCACATTTAATGAAAAAATCCCAGCCGTTGAAGCTGGGATTCTCATTAATGCTTAGATTATGGTTTCTTTTTTCGCTTTTTACCATCCTTAGGTTTGCCTTTTGGCTTATCATTTTTCTTAGAGCCATCTGAACCAATATCTTTCTTTTTCGAGTCATCCATCTCCAATGTCGTCGACGTTTGGCCGCCAATATTAGGTCTACTCGAATTACCTGGTTTGTTTTTCGCTTCACCATCGGTCCTCTCGAATTTCTCGTCGTCCTCAAAAAAATCATCTTCACCTATCCCAGAATACCCCATCGCGCCACCAAAATCGTCCATGAAATTCAGCGCCGAGAAAATCTCTCGATCTAGTATCATACGATTTAAATTATGGTCATCTAAGACTGAATTGACTTTCCTATTTTGCTCAG
>CALKRO010000003.1 GCA_937990205.1 uncultured Candidatus Saccharibacteria bacterium
GCCGTGCAAACCGTTGAAACCGCGAGCAAAATTTTCCCGACTCCGAAGGTTGCCTTCCTGAGTTTTTCTACCAAAGGTTCCGGTGGTCGCGATGAGACCATTGATTTGATCCAAGAAACCATCGCTAAGCTGAAAATTTCTCACCCTGAACTCCTAGTCGATGGCGAATTACAACTCGATGCCGCGATTAATCCGCGTATCGGCCAGAAAAAAGCCCCAGATTCTCCAGTTGCTGGCTTCGCTAACACCCTAATTGTCCCTGATCTTAACACTGGTAATATCCTCTATAAAGCCATGGAACAATTCGGTGGCTTTACGGCCGCTGGTCCAATTCTTCAAGGTTTCAATGCGCCAATTTCCGACCTTTCTCGTGGTAGTACCGAAGAAGATATCTTGAAAGTTGTCGAATATATGTTATTGCTTGCTAAACACTAATCTTTGCGCCGCTTACCTCCAAGATGTATAATAGAAACTAGTTGAAAATGGAGTGTTATGAAAGGTAAAATCAAATATTTCGGTACTGACGGTATTAGACAAAAGGCAGAAGCTTTTACCCCTGGCTTTATTCAAGCCGTTACTCTCGGTATTGTCCGTTATTTAGGTAATGCAAAAGAAGATGAAAGTGGACTCGAACGTCCGGCTCGGGTTCTAATCGGTGGCGACACGCGTGAATCCACTGAGTGGATGATTCGTTATTTTGAGGAAGCTCTGGAAACTGTCGGGATTGATCACGGCACGGTGGGTGTTTTACCGACCCCGGCGATTAATTACGCTTTTTATGAAATGGGCTACGATCTAGCTATTGATATTACCGCTTCTCATAACCCTTACACCGATAATGGTATTAAAATCTTTGAACGCGGCGATACGATTGGTGGACTCGAGGCTACCATGCCAGGCGGCGTAGCTTTTTCTGGTACTGGCACTGATGATTCTGGTGAAAATCTTTCTCACATGGTGAAAAAATACCCTTACGGTATTAAACTTTCGCAGTCTGGTGTCAATGCGATCGAAAATGCTCTGGAAAATGAATCTGGTTTCGATGTGCATAGTCCAGAATTTCGTGAAGATCTTCATGAAGACGCCCTTTCGCGTTATCTCGACCATCTCCGCACTTATCTAGCCCAATTTGGTCCAGCTACCACCTCGGTGCGCCAAAAGCCAGATTTTTCCGGTCTGCGCATTGGTTTAGATCTCGCCTGCGGTGCCACCTCTGTTACCGCCAAGCAAATTTTTGAAGAACTCGGTGCCGAAGTTATTGCTATCCACGAGGACGCTAGTTTCGGTGAAAAAATTAATGCTGGCTGTGGTAGTACTCATCTTGAATCGCTCATTCAATTAGTGGAGAAAAAACAACTCGATTTTGGTGCGGCCTTTGATGGTGATGGCGACCGCTGTTTGATGATTGATCGAAATGGTCAGATTATCGATGGTGATGATATGATTGTGATTTTGGCTAATTACTTAGGCATTCCTGAGG
>CALKRO010000004.1 GCA_937990205.1 uncultured Candidatus Saccharibacteria bacterium
ATCAAAGGTAATACTTTTAATACACCCAATGTTAGCTTCGAGTGAGTCGATGAGGAGATATTTGGTGGAGAACATCCTGAAAGAAACTAATGAATATCGCTTTATTATACCGGATTTATCGGGGCATGGTGAGGCAATGAATGAGGTGTACGTTAGCGCAGCGGAAGAGGTACGGATTTTAACACAATATTTATTAGAACACGGAGTGACTAAGATAGATTTGGGTTTTGCGGCATCGCTGGGTGGGGTGGTGTTATTTGAGATGTTGAATCGCGGTGAAATTAGATTTAGGCGACTATTTTTCGAGGGTGTAAGTTTTTATGAAAACTCGAGATTAGGTGGGTTTTTAATGACGAAAATAATGCTGGCGAAGCAGAAAAAGGGGCTGAAAAATCCCAAACTTGCGGTAAGGAAAATGTCCAAGATGTTTGGAGGTCAAGCTGGGGTGGTGATGGCGGAGAGATTCTTGAAGATGGACCCTCTGAGTATAGAAAATATTGTGCGAGATTGTTCGAATGTAAGGCTACCGAAAATGGATGCGGAAATGCAAAAATCTTGCGTGTTTTCTTATGGTGAAAAGGATTCAGATTTGAGATTGGCAAAAAGAAAAATTCCGAAGAAATATCCGGAAGCAAAATTGGTGATAGCTGAGGGGTACGGCCATTGCGAGAGAATGGTGAAAGATGTGGAAGGGTATGCAAAGAGAGTGATGGGGGTGGATTAAGAGCGCGTGTACTAAGGTACGCGCGGCCACTAGTCGAAATAAAAATAGAGTTCCAAGGAACTCATTTTTTTATTTTTCATTCATGGAGCCGCGTGTGCAAAAGCACACTTGCACCACTTCTTCAAATTCTTTGAAAAGTAAACTTTTCACGAATTTTCATCCGTGGAGCCGCGTGTCGGCTCTGCCCCGACGACCTGCCGCTTACAAGGCGGCTGCTCTACTAACTGAGCTAACGCGGCGTCTCGTACTCATAAGTACTCTTTTATTTTAGCATGAGTTTAGGTTCTTCACAACCGCGAGATGGGTGAAAATACTAGATCGAATTGATTATTTAAAAAAGAGATAGCTATCCAAGTAGATTCTTTGAATATGCCTACTGAATCATCTTGCGACGACGAGTAGAGGTGCGGGTAGCCGCCGGACGAGAAACGGCAGTGGCACTAAGTTTGGCATCTTGGATGGTACGTTCAGTGCTGGTTTGACTGGTGGATCCGCTGGATTTAGTGGTGGGTTTTTTAGCTTTCGGGTAAAAAATCTTAGCTGGTTTCGCGGTGCGTACGGGTTTTTTGGCTACCGTACGTTTTTGCTTCTTAGCGAGTTCCTGTTTTTTCTTTAATTCATCTTCGGCAACTTGTTGCTCGATTCTAGCGGTGACAATTTGGATATTCTCGGCATCACCCATATCCTCATAGATACTGAGGATATGGCGAAGGGTGGAAATTGAATGATCGAGAGCATAGGCGGACTCAAGTGCTTCGACGGCGGCCTTGCGGTGGCCAAGTTTTTCTTCGGATTTAGCCAGTGCGATAAAACGAGCCGGCACATCACCTTCGAGCTTTAAAGCTTGCTGGAAGGCCATACTGGCTTTTTCATAAGCACCGGTTTCGAGATAAATTAACCCTACGTTATGGAGAGAAGATGGGTTACTATCGAGAGATTGGGCAATTTCAAAACACTCGATGGCTTCGTCGTAATTTTGTGATTTGGCATAAAGAATACCGAGACGGTTGTAGGCGGCGGCATTGGTTTCGTCAAATTTCAAGATGGTAAGTAAGGCTTTTTCGGCACGAAGAGTTTTGCGCTCTTTCATACTGACCTTGGCAATATCCCAAAGTTTTTTCATTTGCGCATCAAAATTCTTGTTTTCTGGAGCCGGTTTTTTGAGTCTGGCTTCGATTTTTGGTTCGAAAAAAATCAGAAAAATTACGAAAAGTAAGATGAGGAAAATTCCTAGCATATCTTATATTATACATGAAAATGCTTAAAACACCAAAATTTTGAGGAGTGACAGTAGTGGATGAAGGAGCTTATCGTGCACGGAATTGGTCTTATAGTGGAAGTAGATATAAAAAATTACAAGAGGTTGGCTACGAGCTGGAGTTTTTTATTGGCGGAAAAATCTGAGGTGAGACGTTTGGTCTCGATGAGGCCGGAAATTTTTTGGAGGAAGATAGGATTTTTGGTTTTGTAGTAAGATTTTTCGGCTAATTCAATGGTGGTATCGAGGATTTGATAGAAAAAATTGGGGTTGGTTTTCGGGGTAGATTTAATAATTTCGTCTGCGAGGGCGGGGAGATCCTTGGCGCTTACTACAAGTAGTTTTTTGGCAAGTTCGAAAATTTTGGGGTCGGCTTCGGGTGTGGTTTTTAGATAATCTTTTTCTTTGAGGTAAAAAATCGCGGAACGCGAACGGATGGTGTCGAGTAAACGGTTCGGATTTTTAGTAAAAAGCGCGAGGTGGTAATGGTTTTTCGGTTCTTCGAGGGTCTTAAGTAGAGCGGAAGTGGCACTCGGAGTGAGAGTTTCGGCGTGATTGATCACTACGAAAATATCGGAAGTTTGAATGCTGTTTAGATGGGTTAAAATTTCGCGAATGGCTTCAACTGGGATCTTATTATTATCTTTTTCGTCCGGCTCGATGAGATAAGTGGTGCGAATATTAGGATTTTTTTCAAGATTAAAAATTGTGGAAGAATAAGCGGAGGCTAAAGCAGGGATTTCTGAAAGATTCTCGAAGTACATACTTCTATTGTAGTCTAGTTTAGAAAAAAGCAAAACCCGCTAGAAGTGTTAACTTAGTTTATAAAAAGCAAAACCCGCTAGAAGTGTTAACGTAGTTTAGGAAAAAGTAAAACTCGCTAAAGGTGCGGGTTTTACGAAGTAAATTTTAAGTGTTCTATTGATTAAAGATTTGGAATTCTGGTGGAAGATTAGTGGTGAAAGTGACACGGCGGCTTTCTGGAATAGTAATTTCAAGAGAAGCGGCGTGTAGATAGAGACGATCAGTGGTGTTTGGTTTAGCTGAACCATAGACACGGTCGCCGACGATTGGGGTGCCGAGGTAATTCATGTGGACGCGAAGCTGGTGGGTGCGACCAGTGGTTGGGCGAAGCATGACGAGAGAGTAAGTCTTCCCTGCCTTGAATTCTTTACCAGAATATTCTGAGTGAGCTTGAATTAGTTTTTGGATTTCTTGAACGTCGGCGAGATTAAACTTCTTGGTGGCTTTTACTTCGTAGAAAGTTTCGGATTCTTTACCACCAGCTTCCACGACAAAAGTAGTAGGATGCTTGAGGTTGCGTTGAATTGGCAAATTAATGCGTGCAGCCGATAATTTTGGAGCGCCCTCAACGATGGCATAATAAGTTTTATGGGTTTTACGATCCTGAAATTGCTTGCGAAGCAGGGTTTGAGTCTCTGGATTTTTCGCTAAAATTACTACACCGGAAGTGTCGCGATCAAGACGGTGAACGAGAAGGCCGTAATCTTCTAGAGTCGGCTCTAACGTAACGGCGCCTTTGGCCATACTAAGTAAGCCAGCTGGTTTTTCGAGGACAATAACATTATCATCTTCGTAAATGGTTTTCGGTTTAAGATTTTCGACGGCGGTGGCTTTGACGTTAGAATCTTTGAGAAAATCTGGAAGATTTAGCTCAATGACATCGTCTTCATTGATCGCGGTATTCGGCTTGGTGACTGGAGTTTGATTAATCGTGACGTAGCCGGACTTAATGAAGGTTTGCAAGGTATTGCGGTTATAATCTGGGTATTTCTCGACCAAAAAGTGATCCAGGCGGTGGCGCGGTTTTTTGGTGTCGACTTCCTTTAAGGTGACGTCACCGTTAATGACGCGTGAAAGTGAAGGCTTGCTAAATTTTTTTCCAGTTCTTAACATTCTATATATTATGACATAATTTATGGATTTTGTATAGAGAAAAATCCGGATTTTAGTATCGTGGTGCGATCTTGTGTATGCATGGTGGGCGAATATCTTTGAGGTGCTGTGAGGGGTGTATTGGGCGTTCTAATACCTCGGCGCGATTTCACGAGAGTAGACCGTGTAGGCTTGGCCACCGCTGAGAGATTGGCGGTAGGCCCAGAAGTAGGCATCGGCGCGGAGGGTGAAGATTTCGGCAGGGTGGATGGAGCCTTCGGCGTAGTATGTGCCGGTCGGTCCGGTTTGAAGTGGGTGGGTGCCAGCACGGCCGCCACCAGTGTGGGAGCCAGCGGTACGGTTAAGGATGAGTTTTCTGGCGAAGACGGGGCCAGTGATGGTGAGAGTTTCATTGCAAGAAAGGGCATTCGGATAGTGGTTATCGGAACAGGTGTCGATTTGATTGTCGCCATAATCTTCGTCGAGAATTA
>CALKRO010000005.1 GCA_937990205.1 uncultured Candidatus Saccharibacteria bacterium
GCACTTTGCCATTAACTTGAATAATATACTCAGCCGTTTCGCTAACTAAGGCCGATTCGTCGTAGGTTGGCCAGGTAAAATCGGCTCCTAAGGTTTCCAGCATTTCGGAAGCAAGGTGTGGGGCAAATGGATAAAGTAGTTTGGCTAAGACCACTAAATCAGCCTGGGCGGCACCATTTTTATAGAGATGATTAACAAACTCCATGAGGGACGCTACTACGGTATTAAAGTTCGCACGGTTCATATCGTCAGTAGCTTTCTTGATGGTTTTGTGGCGAGCCATCAGATTAGCCTCGTCATCGACCTTGGCTGTAGTATTTTCAAGATAAACTAAATTAAAACAACGATTGAGGAAGCGGTAAACCCCGCCAATGGCTTTAGTACTCCAGGCAGCATCTTCATTGTAAGGACCGATGAAGAGTTCATAGGTGCGCAGAGTATCTGCACCGTAACCAGAATCAATCACATCGAGCGGATCAATCACATTGCCCTTGGATTTACTCATTTTTTTGCCATCTGGCGCATTAATGTAACCGTTATAAAGCAAGGTCTTAACTGGCTCTTCGAAAGGCAGTAAGCCTAAATCATGGAAGAACATGGCCCAAAAACGTACATAAAGAAGATGCGCGACAGCGTGGTCTCCCCCGACATAGATATCGGTCGGAGCCCAATATTTGACAGCCTCTTGATCCCAAGCGTGCTCTTTATCATGAGGTGAAGTATAGCGCCAGAGATACCAAGAGGAACAAGCGTAACCATCCAGGGTATCGGTTTCACGCGTCATTTCTTCGCCGTTAATTATGACCTTCTTCCAATCTTCAGCCTTGGCGAGAGCGGAGCGACCAGAGCTATCTGGTTTATAGTCAGTAATATCTGGCAAAACTACCGGCAATTGATCTTCTGGAATGGCGTGAGGATTCCCGTCCTTGTCATAAGCAATTGGAATTGGACAACCCCAGTAACGTTGACGAGAAATTAGCCAATCACGCATGCGGTAGGTGGTGCGAGGGGCGGCAATCTGGTCTTTTTCAAGATCTGCAGTGATTTTTGCTTTAGCTTCCTCAGAGGTGAGACCGGTGTAATCGCCAGAATTAATTAAGATTTCATTTTCGTCAATCACAGTTTTTACTTCGAGGCCATACTTTTCTGCAAAGGCTTGGTCACGCTCATCATGAGCTGGCACCGCCATCACGGCACCCTCACCGTAGCCGATTAAGACATAGTCAGCGACATAAATTGGCATTTTGACACCAGTAACTGGATTAATCGCGAAGCTTCCAGTGAAGACACCAGTTTTTTCTTTATTTTCTTGACGTTCAATTTCAGATTTTTTAATGGCATTTTTAATATATTCTGCTACTTCGGCTTTTCGATCTTCGGTAGCAAGTTCAAGAGCGAGTGGATGTTCTGGAGCAAGCACCAAGAAGGTGGCGCCAAAAATCGTATCAATCCGTGTAGTAAAGACCTTAATTTGACGAGTGCAATCGGCTACCTGGAAAACAACTTCTGAACCAACTGATTTGCCAATCCAGTTTTTCTGCATGGTTTTGATTTTTTCTGGCCAATCAAGACTATCAACATCGGCGAGTAGGCGGTCAGCATAATCGGTAATTTTGAAGAACCATTGCTTCATTTTTTTCTTTTCAACTTCGGTACCACAGCGCCAGCAGTGACCACTCTCTACCTGTTCATTAGCGAGTACGGTTTGATCATTCGGGCACCACCACTGATAGCTTTCTTTCTGGTAGGCTAAACCATTTTTAAATAATTGCAAGAAACACCACTGGGTCCAACGATAATATTCGGGATCGGAGGTATTAATTTCGCGTGACCAGTCAATGGCAAAACCGAGACGCTGAGCCTGCTTGCGGAAGTTTTCAGTATTGATACGAGTGGCTTCTTTCGGAGAAACACCGGTCTTAATTGCGTAATTTTCGGCTGGCAAACCAAAAGTATCGTAACCAAATGGACGTAGAACATTATAGCCGTTCTGAGAATAAAAACGCGCTAAGGCATCGACGATCGAAAAATTACGCACATGCCCCACATGAAGACCTGCACCAGATGGGTATGGGAACATTTCGGCGAGGTATTTTTTCGGTTTGTCAGAATTTTCCTCTGCCTTATAGGTTTCCTGTTCGGCCCAAATTTTTTGCCATTTTTGTTCGATTCTTAAGGGATTATAACGTTCCATTTAGCTCCTATTTTCTATATTATAACACTTTAATTCATAGAGTATCATCCCAGTGGCCACTGAAACGTTGAATGACTCCTTGCGACCTACCATGGGAATCTCGACAAAACGGTCACATAATACCTTGAGCTCGTCGGAAATTCCCTCAACTTCCTCTCCGAGAATTAGAACAATTTTTTGCCCAATTTGTTTTTGAAAGTTTGGTGAATTTATCTGGATTAGACGTGGGTCGTTAAAATTATTTTCTAGGCCAACTAGCTGGAAGTCTTCTGCATGATAATCCTCTAAGATCTGAATGATATTATCAGTCGCCACTAGGTTAAGATAAGCCTCAGCGCCAAGGGCGGTTTTATGGATTTTGGCGGTAATATTCTCGGCGATATGTGGAAGCTCTTTCGATACAGGAAGCGGAGTAGGAGTGTAGCCAGAGAAAATGATTCTTTCCACCCCCAGCCCCTCAGCGGTACGTAAAATCGCCCCCACGTTCAAAATCGAGCGAATATTATGCAAGATAAGATGAATTTCACGAGCCACGGCTTTACCTTTCTTTGAGTCTATTCAATATTGTTATTTTTTGCGTCAATGAATCGGCTTCAAGATATTGATTCCAAATTTCAAATAGCTCTGGGTCCTTTTCTACTAATAATTTGCCCAAATATTTTGGTTGTGGCATGTAAGCACCATTGAGGGCAAGAGACATTTCAAGCGCATTTTGCAACACATAATTTGCATGAAGATAAAAAGCTATGTTATCTCCCGTTATGATGTCTTTTTCTAATTTAGATAGGTAATCTGCGATAGAATACTTCCACATTTTTACATCTTGTTCACTATAGACCGGAGTAGAGGATAAGGTCAGCTTGGCGGAATTTTTAAGTTTTGCAAGTTTTTCGGAAGATTTACTTGAAATAATTCTTGAGGTGCCAATCATAGTCGAGACATTACGATTTAGGAGTTTTCCATATTCTGACTGAATATCTTTAAAGACGTTATCAAAATTATCTTGTTGAAATTCGACAGTAACCCCATCAACGATAGCTTCAGAACGTGAATCATAAAAAGAATCATCTATCAAAAAAATATCAATATCTGACTGCTCAGTCCAATTAGGCAATAACGCCGAGCCAAACAAAAGCATAGTATCGATATTTTGATATTGTAGTTTAACCTTTTTAATGATTTGTTCGACCCGAGTATTCATGTTTTATATTATATAGTATCAGGGGTGATTTATAAAATTTTTGATTTTCAGCTTCCGCTTATCATAAGATAGAAAACAGTTATGTTTAATGTTATAATTAAGCTTATGGATAAAATAACATTAAACTGGTTAAATGAGCTGAAAGATAATAATATCGCTGGACCTGATATAGACCGCTCGATGGCTTACGCCAAGGACCTCCTAAAGGGGTTGTCGACGATCAGTCAATTCTCCCAAGGCGTGACAATTTTTGGTTCTGCCAGAACTAAAGAAAAAGACGTTTACTATCAAAAAGCCATGAAACTTGGCCGTCTACTTGCAGAAAATGGCCATCCAGTGATCACCGGTGGTGGTCCTGGGATTATGGAAGCAGCGAACCGTGGCGCCTTCGAATATGGTGGTCGATCAGTGGGCCTAAATATCATTTTGCCACACGAGCAAAAAATCAACCCGTACCTTACCGACACCATGGAATTTCACTACTTCTTCGCCCGAAAAGTGATGTTAGTAATGGCAAGTAAGGCTTATGCGTTTTTCCCTGGTGGTTTTGGTACTCTAGATGAGCTTTCGGAAGTTTTGATGCTGATGCAGGGTAAAAAGATGCCGAAGATGCCATTTTTCTTCATCGGTAAGTCATATTGGAAGCCACTGATCAAGTTTTTCACCAACAAAATGCTGAAAGAAGGCATGATCAAGAAAGAGGACCTGAAGATTTTCAAGGTCACGGACGATGTGCGTGAAGTAGTAGTAGCTGCAAATAAAATTGGTCACCTCAAAATTGATCAAAATATCTATAATACTTTCAAATCAGTCTAGATGGCTTAGAAATA
>CALKRO010000006.1 GCA_937990205.1 uncultured Candidatus Saccharibacteria bacterium
AGTAAAATGGCTCAAGAATGACTATTACTTCATTGACAAAATAAGAATTTTAATGTATAATATGTAGATATTATTATATAAATTCACTTACTGATTTATATAAAATTGCACCTTGAAAGGAGGAAAAATATTATAAAGTAATAGGTGCATCTTGTTTCTAATTCATTTTTAATTTTTACATAAGGGAGGGAAGTATGATAGAAATTGACGAATTTAAGAATTTAAGGAAGATACAATACGAGGAAGAAAAAACTCAGGCCGAAAAGCTGAAGGAGCAGCTCGATCTTTTCGACGCATCCAACTTACTCAGAATTTTTGGTACATTGATCCTTATGGCAATCAATCTTCTTTATCGAGATAGTTTTTGCTTCATGATGCTAACTATGGGCTCAATTCTAATGGCCGCCATTTCGGTATTATTGCTTGATCGATTGCCAGAAAAAGACTTTAAATGGGCTCATGACCCAGAGGTTGATGGTAATTATTACTATGCAAATCTTACCACTATGGTAACTTTATTTGCTGTAGCTGGATTTGAGGTTTGGACTACTTCAAGATTTGCGATGACGATTATTTTCTTCGGTGCTGTTATTTTTGCAATGGGCTATTTTCATATGGTTTTTCACGCATCAAATCAGTTCATAAGAAAATGGGCTACCACAATGCGTATCCTGAATTTAACGTTCATTGTTTTAATTGCCGCGTCGATACCTGTTTGTGTGCTATTCCTAATTTTTAGTAATTTTTCCTAACTTAAAATACCCCGAATCTGGGGTATTTTTTTCTGCTTAAATTCCTTTGGTTCTGGCTTCGTAGGAAATCTGTTCTTGTTGCTCGTTTTGATAATCAATTTTTCCCGACAAGAACAGTTGATCAAACAATTCAATGTCATCGATGTAATCTTCGATATGTTTCCAAACTCGATTCGCCCCGTTGTAGTATGCTAAATCTTTATTGTTTGGTAGTTCACCCGTTCCACGAAAACAGCGCTGCACCGCATTGAAAACTGGCTCAATTTTACCGCCCGTTAATTCACGCAATTTACATTGAATATCATAAACTTCACGAAAATTCTTACCTTTAAAATTAGCTAAACCAATATTGATATAATGATCGATTCCCGAATCTTCATATTTGCCATTAATGGCTTGCTCCACCGCTTTCGCTACCCCCTCATCGAATTCTTCGTTATTTGGAAAACCGGTCGAGAATGCCTCTACTTCATGATCCACATAGGGAACTGCACGCAGTACGTGGGTTCCCAGTTCATGCACGATTAGACCGCGAGCCCGCTTGGCACTATAAGTTTTGTCTTCTGGAAAATAAATCCGGCGTTCCTCATGGTCTGCCGAAGCGTTGGTTGCCCCAGCTTTGATTTCTGCACGATACGGATTGCTACCATCCTCATTTAACTCTTCTTCAATAATTTCATTAACAATATTTACCATTTCTTGTGAGCTAAATTTTTCTTGGTCTTCTGGAATATGTTGCAAGAAACTACCAAAAAATTCGTTTGTCATTTCCGCGAAACGTTCAATGGTTTCTGGCTTCGGCTTAAATCTTTCGCTTCTGGTTTCTGGCATTGGGCCAATTTTATCTAATAGTTCAGCAAAATTTTGTTTTTGCTCTTCGGTCAAATCCTGCGCCTTAATCTGGTCAATCTTTTCATTTAGTAGTGCGTAAAAAGTCCCTTCGTCTGGCTTGCCATAAAGTGCCTCATTGGCCTCTTTGTGATGCTCCGCCGCGAGCTTTTTCGTTTCTGGTTGTGTGACTGTATTGTAAGCTAAATTCGCTACCAAGAAATCGTTTTTCTTAAAGCAGTCATCGGCCAAATATTCCAACAATCTAAGTTTTCCACTGGATAATTCTGCGCTTTCAAGTTCCGCTTTTGCTTTTTTTAGGCTATTCAAATTATTTTCAATTTCTTGCTTATCCAAATTTCCGTATTCATAGTTCGGATGAACCAAATCTGGATTATTTAAAAATTCTTCCTTCGCTTCTTTGGCATTAGTCGGATTTAGGCGTTCATAAACCGTCAGATCTGCACTGGCAATTAATTCCGAAATTTCATCTTCTTTCAATTTTTCTGCTGTGTTTTCAGGATTATTAAAAACAGATTCTCTTGTCGTCTCAATTTTATTTTCCGGGTTCGCCTGCTCAAATTTTTCGCGTGCTAATTCTGGATTAAATTGATTTTCAAGATTGGTTAATTTTTTAAAAGGTTTTTCTTCCTGACCCCTATTTTCAATTCGATTAAAATTTGGAAATTCCGCCATAAAGCTCCAGGTTAATTTAGTATTTTTCTTTTATATATTATAACCTCTTATGCTATAATTTAGTTATGAAAAAGAAAACTTGGTGGAGGTCAGGCTTTACGATTATTGAGGTAACGCTTGTGTTGGCGATTACTGGTCTGCTCGTGGTTTCCGTCATGGGTTTTCTTTCCGGCAATATTAATAATCGCCGTTACATCGATTCTTATAATGAACTTTCTGCTACGCTTAAGTCGGTCTATTCTTCGGTAATTAATGTAAAAAATCCTCGTGAAGCCGATGAGGGCAGTAGTATTTATTGCACGCTTAATACTATGTGGAATGAAAATGGTGGGTTAGTTTCTAACTCTACCTCGGACAATTTTCCAGGACGTACTCGCTGTGCGGTCTATGGTAAATTAGTGACTTTTGGCGAGACCAATCCTGAGACTAATCAGCCTGATCATAATGTCCATATTTATGATGTAATTGGTCATATTTATACCCAAAATCTCGATATTGAAAACGCCTCTGGTGATAACGCTCTGGTTTCTTTAAGAAGCATCGGTGCCAATGTGGTTACCATGAAAAGTGAAGCTAATACTTGTCGTATGACTACCGCGGGGAATCACGATGTTTATGAGCCACTCTGGCAAGCCCGTATTGAGAATACCGAAAATCATGATCCGTTCGTTGGGGCTTTTTTGGTTACCCGCTCACCAATTTCTGGTACTGTCCACACCTATATTTATGACGAAAAAGGCAAAACTTTTAACATTAATCAATTCATGCGAAAAGTGAATAGTGAATATGTCGGTAATGGTAGCTGTGAATATGGTGGTATTGGTTCCGTCACTAGCGTGGTAGCTGATGCTGGTCTTTATCCTGCCTTTGGCACTCTGAACCGCTCTGAATCTAAAGGCCTTTATCTCGAAAATACCAAACTTCAGAATAAAAAAGATCTTGATATTTGCGTTGGTTCGGAAAATCATTCTTTGAACAGTATCGGTCGCCGTGCTATTCGCATTCATGCCGATGGTAGTAATTCTACAGCTGTTGAATTGATTGATATTGATAGTGAGGAAAATCCATGTCGAAGTTAAAGCCTTTTATTAGTCGTCGTGGTGACACTATTATTGAAGTAACTTTTTGTTTTGTAGTTTTTATTTTAGTCTCCGCCATTTCGGTTTCCATGATGAATCGTAGTTACGCAAAAATCCAAAATTCCTTGCAAATTACCACGGTGCGTAATGAAATTGATGCTCAAGCTGAAGCTCTGCGTTTTATTCATGAGTCCTATATTTCTGAGCGTGCTTTGGTTAAAACTAGCGGCCAGGACGACTCTGGCAAATGGCAGGAATATCGTGCGATTTGGGATCGCTTGACTAGCTTCAATAATGGGATGTCGAATAGCCCAACTGAAATTTCTAAATTTGAAGCCAATAAGTGCTCTGAATATTATGATAAAAATAATATTGTCGGTGATAATCATAATATCTTTACCGATAAAGCTTTTATTTTAAATACTCGTAAGCTCAAAGCTTCCGATCCAGAAAATACTATTCTTTCTGCCAAGGATCATCCAGAAATTTTTCAAGAATCTCCACTTTCGCCTCGCCTAGTTTTTTCCTCTACCAATACCGCCGGTACTTCGAACGGGGAAGATACCGAAACCACCAACCTTAATGAAATTAATGACGGTACTAATTACAAAACCACTCCAGTTTTTAATAACCTCTATCGTGCCGAAGGTATTTGGATTGTCGCCGTTCGTGACTTTACTAATGTTCCGTCCAGTGCGCACTTTGATGCTAAATATCGCGAAGATATGGACAAAAATTACCCTCCAGAATTTTACGATTTTCATATTCGTACCTGTTGGTATGGTCCAGGAGAAACCGTCCCGACCACCATTGGTACCATTATTCGTTTATATAATCCAGACTACATGAAGAGAGGTTAGATTAATTTATGCGTCAAAAAACTATACGATCAAAAACCAATAATCAAACCCCTTCTGGCTTTACTATTATCGAAGTGACTCTCTCCTTGATGTTTATTTCAATTCTACTACTTTCGGTAATTTTTGTCGCAGTACATCTTTCCACCATCTACCAAAAGGGGAATACTATGAACGCAATTAATTCTACTTCACGCCTACTTGTGGATGATTTTCAACGTGGAATTGCTACAGCTCCCGCCCGCTCTCTCTCTGATATTTGTCGTGTCGAGTATGCCTCAAATACTAATGAAATGAATAAATGCTTACAGGATCAAGCGAGAAAATATGTTTATCAGCAAAATTATGGCACTATCAAGGCTAAACAAACTGGCAAACTGCTCGAGAGTGTGCCGCTTTCTGGCGTCTTCTGTTCTGGACGTTTCACCTATCTCTGGAATACTGGTTATGTCTTAAATTCCACGGATTACGAAATTATGAGCGGTAGTCGCGCCACTTTCAGTAATGGCGACACGGAAATTGACGATTATCGTTTAATTAAAATTGAAGATTCTGATCGTGCTATTTGTCGTTCTCATATGGAAGCTGCCGCTAATAATAATCGTGTTTATCAAGTGGCCGACATCGCCCCAACTTATAAGCTCACTGGCGCTGAATATAAAGAGGTCATGAAAAAGAATAACGAAGATATTGCGCTGTATGATTTTACCATCTTCGCGCCAACCGAACATGCGCTCACCATGCAGAATTTTTATAGTGGCACCTTCATTTTGGCTACCTTGCGTGGCAATGTGGATATCACTGGCACCGGCGAATTTTGCAAGACGCCACCAGAAATGGGCTTGTCTTCTAGCTTTAATTATTGCGCCATCAATAAATTTAATTTTTCCGCTAGGACATCAGGTCAAAATAGAAAAGGAGAGGAATAATGAAAAAACTATTAATCACTAAACGCGGCTCTACTTCCATTATTGTGGCAATTTTTGCCATGCTTTTATTTAGTATTATTGTGGTTGGTTTTGTGCGTCTCACTCTTTCTGAAGCTGGCCAAACTAGTAACTCTGACCTCTCCAAATCCGCCTACGATTCTGCACTTGCTGGCGTAGAAGATGCCAAGGTTGCTCTTCTTAAATATCATGAATGTTTGAACCGCTACCAAGAAGGTGGTTCCGATACCAACTGTAAAGAAATTATCGAAGCCATGCAAAATGGTATCAAAAATCAAGACTGCAACACTGTGGCTAATGTCCTCAGTCGCACCACTGATGAACAAAAAGGTGTCACTATTCAAGAAGTAAAGAATAAGAATCTTGATCAGGGTCGTGGTGCTGATATGATGCAAGCCTATACCTGTGTAACACTTCAGGAAGACCTTAGTGATTATCGCTCCTCACTCAGCAGTGAAAATCGTCTCCGTATTGTGCCAATCCGCAGTGACAAAATTAAAGAATTGAAATACGTCAATATCAAGTGGTTCTCTGACACTAATTACGCCAAGCTTTTGAGCAACGGTCATCAGTTATCCTGGAGTGAAAACGCCTCTCTTCCATCCGGTCAGTATTCCTTAGTACCACCACTAATCAATGCCTCATTTTATCAAGCTGACCGTAACTTTAAGATGAGCGACTTGATTACTGCTAGCGGTGATAATTCCACTAACCAAGGAACGATGTATTTAAGACCAAGCAAGAATGGTACCAATGAAATTCGTGCCAGTGAAGTCTCTCGTACTTTTGATAAGCATAAGAATGAACTTTTCTATGTTAAGTGTCAGGAAGGTAACTTCTTCTGTTCACTCACTTTTGAAGTGCCAAATACTTTCCATAATTCTAATGATCGTAATACTGGTGCTACTTTCTTGGTGCTATCACTTCCTTATGGCGCACCTGATACTGATTTTGCTATTTCACTTTACGACGCCAAGCGCAATCCGATTGATTTTACCGGCGTGCAAGCTAAGGTTGACTCGACTGGTCGCGCTAATACCCTTTATCGCCGTATCGAAGCTCGCGTCGAATTGATTGATAATTATTTCCCATACCCAGAATTCGCCGTTCAGTTAAACGATGATAAAAACAATGTCACCCGTAAAACTTTCTATACCACCAAAAACTGTTGGTATATGGAAGATGGCGACAAGGATACCTGTCCTGACTATCTGGAAAATGATGACTACGCCAATCCAGAATAACCATCTTAGATATGAATGAACAGAAAATAAAATTCATTCAGGGCAGGAGAGAGTCATGGACAAAAAAGCTGAATTATTGGCTGAGGCTAGGCAGGTGTTTGCTGAGAAAGGCTATAAAAAGACGAATATTTCAGATATTACCAAGCGTGCCGGCATGGCTGTTGGCTCCTTTTATAAGTATTATGACTCCAAAGAAGCTATTTTTTTAGAGGTCTATGTGGCGGAGAATAACCGCATACGTGAGGAAACCATACAGCGCGTGGATTGGCAAGGTGAACCTGAGGCAGTCGTTGAACAGCTTTTTGCAGTCACTTTTGAGTTGATCTTGCCTAATAAAATTTTGGCGGAGTGGAGCAAGCCGGGTATTTCTCAGATCTTGCATGACTACTATAATCAAGATGCTGGCCGCGCGGCCAATGTCTTTCACCAGTTTCTGATTCAGACATTCAGCCAGCGCTTGCAGGAGAAGGGCTTTTCTCAAGAGGAAGTCGCCCAAATCATGAAGGCTTACGATTTGATCTACTACATTGACATGCATGTGACAGAGCAGGATTTTCCAGGTTATTTTGAGAGTATCGAGACCTTGGTGAAATATTTTTTAAAGGGAATTTTTGCTAAATAAGAATTTCCTTTTCTTATAAGATAGCATGAATGAATTTATAAGAATATTCATTCAATGAAGGGGGGTGGATTTGTGTGATATAGAGTCTTAGGTGAAAGTGAATTGGAAAAAAATTTTTTTGAAAAACTTTGAATGAATATCATAATCTATTCATTCAAATAAGAAAGTGAGGAAATAATGATGAAACAAGGTGGAATGCTGTTGAGTGGAAGGACTATTTTGGGGCTTTGCCTAGTTGTGATTGGTCTTTTGATCTTTGCTTATGGTGGGGCGGAATTTGGCCTTGGCCTAAGTTTGGGCTTCCAGTCTTTTTTGATTGGTGCTCTTATTTGTATCTTGGTTGGATTACTTGTGATACCAGGCGTGGCGGTAGCTATCAAGTTGGTGGTTTTGGTCTTGACGGTGATCAGTATCTTGCTCTATATTCACAGTATGCCTGATTTGGAAATTCTCTTACAACTGATAGCGGATGTGGCTGTTATAGGCTTTGCTGCTTTTCTGGCAGTGCTTCTTTTGAGAAAGTAGGAAGAGGAAATGATTATAGTTTATGATTCAGTTACGGGTGTTGGGAAGCGATTTGCAGAATCGCTGGGCTATCCGACACAAAGCATCAAGGAAAAGTTGGAAGAACCCTGTATTCTCATTACGCGAAACGCAGGTGCTGGGAAAATTCCCTGGTCAAGTAAACGCTTCATCAAGAAACACTCAAGCCTGATTAAAGGTTTTGTCAATAATGGAGATTCGGTTAAGCATGGTCGGACCTTCTGCGGGGCGACAGCTTTGATTATCGAAAGATATGGACTGCCGCATATCTGCGATATTGACCGAGGTGGCAAGGAAGCGGACATCAAACTTGTGCAGGAATACTTGGCTAAACTCTAAGAGCGATTATTTATATGATAAATCTCTAGGAAAGGATGGGTGATAATGACTCATCCTTTTTATAGGAATGTTCGATAAAGTTTGTTTTTCTCCTAATTTTAGGAAAAAAGCTCAAAAGTATAAAAAAGGTTCTTGGCTTATTGAGATAAGCTATCTTGTTTTATAAAATAGGAGGGAAACGATTATAAAAAGTAAAGCGTTTCCTCGAAAAATGGAAGCGATTACTAAAAAAAGAAGGATGATCCTATGGGAAAGGATCATTGGAATCGAAAGAGAGTTTATAGCATAAGAAAGTTTTCTATTGGTGTTTGCTCGATAGTTATTGGTACTTGCTTCCTCTTATTTGGAGCAGGTGTGGCAGGAGCAACTCCAGTTTATGCCGAGGAAACAACGGTGCTGGTTGCTGCAGAAAAGCCCGTTGAGGAAAAGCCCATTGAGGAAGAAGTGATCCAAATGATCGAAGATAGAAAAGTGAATTTTAATCAGAATTGGCACTTTAAATTAAACGCTAATGCTAAGGAAGCTGTTCAAGCTGAGACGGATGTCACATCGTGGAAAAAGTTAGACCTGCCCCATGACTGGAGTATCCACTTTGATTTTGACCATGAATCACCAGCACAAAACGAAGGTGGCCAGCTCAATGGTGGAGATGCTTGGTATCGTAAGCCTCTGAAATTAGATGAAAAAGACCTTGATAAAAATGTTCGTCTCACATTTGATGGTGTCTACATGGATTCGCAAGTCTTTGTCAATGGCCAGCTGGTCGGGCATTATCCAAATGGCTACAATCAATTTTCATACGATATTACTCAATACCTCCACAAAGATGGTCGGGAAAATGTCATCGCTGTGCACGTTGTCAACAAGCAACCAAGCAGCCGTTGGTATTCAGGGAGCGGGATCTACCGTGATGTGAGTTTGCAAGTGACGGATAAGGTTCATCTTGAGAAAAATGGTACAACTATCCTAACGCCAGAACTTGAGAAGCAACAAGACGGTAAGGTTGCAACTCATGTGACGAGTAAGGTTGTCAATACAGACGATAAAGACCATGAAATCATAGCGGAGTATCAGATTGTTAGCCGTGGTGGTGAGGCAGTCACAGACCTTATTCGTACTGCTAGCCGAAAAATAAAAGCCCACGAAAGCAGTACTATCCAGGCAAGCTTAGAAGTAGAAAAACCGGAATTGTGGACTGTGTTTAAAGACAAGCCTGCCTTGTACGAGTTGGTGACACGGATTTATCGTGATGGGCAATTGGTCGATGCCAAGAAAGACTTGTTTGGTTACCGTTACTATAACTGGACTCCAAATGAAGGATTCTCTCTCAATGGTCAGAAGGTCAAGTTCCACGGAGTATCCTTGCACCATGACCACGGGGCTCTAGGAGCAGAAGAAAACTATAAGGCAGAGTATCGTCGCCTCAAGCAAATGAAGGAAATGGGGGTCAACTCGATTCGTACGACCCACAATCCTGCTAGTGAGCAGACTTTGCAGATTGCGGCGGAGCTTGGTCTGATGGTCCAAGAAGAGGCTTTTGACACTTGGTATGGAGGCAAGAAGCCTTATGATTACGGTCGTTTCTTTGAAAAAGATGCGACTCACCCAGAAGCTAAAAAGGGTGAAAAATGGTCTGACTATGACCTGCGGACCATGGTTGAAAGAGGCAAAAATAATCCTGCCATCGTTATGTGGTCAATCGGAAATGAAATCGGTGAAGCAAACGGAGATGCTCATTCGTTAGCGACGGTTAAACGCTTGGTCAAGGTCATCAAGTCAGTTGATAAGACCCGCTATGTCACGATGGGAGCTGACAAATTCCGCTTTGGTGATGGTAGTGGTGGTCATGAAAAGATCGCGGATGAACTGGATGCAGTTGGCTTTAACTACTCAGAAGATAATTACAAAGCCTTACGTGCTAAACATCCAAATTGGTTGATTTATGGTTCTGAAACATCTTCAGCTACTCGTACGCGTGGCAGCTATTTCCATCCAGAGCAAGAATGGGTTGGAAGCAATCAGTCTTGGCGAAACTATGAACAATCGGACTATGGAAATGATCGAGTTGGCTGGGGTAAAACGGCAACAGCTTCTTGGACTTTTGA
>CALKRO010000007.1 GCA_937990205.1 uncultured Candidatus Saccharibacteria bacterium
GCTATTTTTTTGAATTTTGATAAAATAGTTTTATTTTGTTCTCATTTTTTAAAAAAGCTTATGCTAAAATAAAAATAAAATCCGGAGAGAAAAAGATGGGCAGAAAGCATGTCAAAAATCGGGTATATCAAAGAACCGAACGAAAAATTTTTAATGCTTTGGCAAGTATATCAAGAGATAAAAGTTTAGCTGAAATTCAAATACGCGAGCTTGCGAGAGTGGCCAAGATTGCCGAGTCGACATTTTATGATCATTATCGTAATTTGGCAGATTTAATGAATAAAAATCGCGCTATCTTCTTGAAGCATTTGGAGAATGAAGTGAAAACAAATTTTCAATTAGAGATGAGCATGGAACAATTTTATGAAAAATTGTTCATTTTTTTATATAAAGAAAATCGTTTGGAATTAATGCAAATGGATTTTCATAAAATGATGAATTTGGCGCTGTTTCGAGTGGAATTTAAGATGTTAATTTATCGCTTCTGGAATCGCTATGATCCGGAGTTGATGGAGGCAATCTATGACCATTTTCTGGCAGATTTAGTGGCGGAATTATATCGTTGGCGTCGCGAAAAATATCACAAAAATTTTATCGTGAAGCACGCGCGAAATTTGGTGTATTTAACGAAAAATGCCCCAAAGTTTTATGTAAATCTGGCCTAAGACTGGGTGCTAAATTTTGGTGAAAACTGTATTTTAGGAGTAGAATCTAAAGTGCCAAAAAACTGGGAGACTTTTTGATGGTATTATTCGATACTTGTAATTTCGCCATCTTTAAGATGAAGTAGGCGCTGGTTTTTAGAGCCACGAAATTTTAAGGTAAGATCACGCTGAGTAAGGACGAATGGTCCATCAATCAGGGCATCGAGGGTTTTGAAAAACTCCCATTGATCGTTTTGCTTTGCCTTAATTTCTTCATAAGTGTAGCCAGAAAATGACCAGACATTCCAGCCGAGCTCTTCCTTGACGAATTTGGCGATTTCGATACAGGCTTCGGCCTGGAGTGATGGTTCCCCGCCACAGAAAGTGAGTCCGGTTTGTCCCTTGAGGGAACGGAGTTCTTGTTTGATATCTTCAATATCGACAAGAACCCCACCCTCTTCGTCCCAGGTTTCTTGATTTTGGCAACCCTCACAGTGGATAAAGCAACCTTGAGTCCAAATCACGGCACGTAACCCATAGCCATTAACGATACTATCATGTTCAATCGGGCCGGAAAGACGGATATGGGTTTTATCAGAACCAGGGACGCGGGACGACATTTAGGCCTTTCCTAGAGATGACTTAGCAGTGTGTTTGGCATGTTCGCGGGCAGCCTTTTCGGCTTTAGTGTAAGTTCCAGAAACATTGTGTTTAACACGATCATGTTCTTCGGCACGCTTCGCATCATTCCAGCGATCAAGAGAACCAACTAGATATCCAGTGATGCGGCGGAGACGCTCAAAAGGAATTTCTCCTTCAAGACGACCACAGGATGGACAGCGTTCACCTGGAATAATTCCAGAGAAACCACAGACTGGGTCGCGGTCTACTGGGTGATTGACTGAGCCATAGCCAATACCAGAATCGTGCATCTTGCGAATAACAGCTTCGAAGGCTTCAATGTTTTGTGATGGGTCACCGTCAAGTTCGACATAGGAAATATGGCCGGCTGGACAGAGTGCGTGATATGGTGCTTCAATTTCGATTTTTTCAAAGGCTGAGATTGGGAAGTAAACTGGAACATGGAATGAATTAGTGTAGTAATCACGATCGTTTACACCTTCAATGAGGCCAAATTCCTTGCGGTCCATTTTGGTGAAGCGTCCAGCGAGACCTTCGGCAGGGGTGCCAAAGAGAGTGAAGTTGAGGTGATATTTTTGGCTATATTCATCACATCGCTTGGTCATATGTTCGATAATCTCGAGACCTTTCTTTCTGGCTTCTTCGTCTTCACCGTGATGTTTGCCGAGCATGGCTTTGAGGGTTTCGGCAACGCCGATAAAGCCAATAGAAAGTGAGCCATGCTTAATTACGTCGCGCAGGGTATCGTCTGGGCCGAGCTTTTCGCTACCAAACCAGTTCCCTTCTCCCATGAGGAATGGGAAGTTGCGGACGTGTTGATTGGCTTGGAATTCAAAGCGCTCGAGTAGTTGATCGGCAACTAGATCCATTAATTCGTCGAGTTCCTTATAGAAGCCTTTCCAGTCTGCTGTTTTACGTTCTTTGAGTGCGATGCCATGTTTAATGCCAAGGCGGACTAGGTTAATAGTGGTAAAAGATAGATTACCACGACTGGTTGCGATTCCATCGGATTCTGGGAAGATAGAAGAGAAAACGCGAGTACGACAACCCATGGTAGCAATCTCAGTATTATAGTCG
>CALKRO010000008.1 GCA_937990205.1 uncultured Candidatus Saccharibacteria bacterium
CCGGTTTGTGGGCCGATAGCAAAAGTAAGATTTTTAGCTTTTAATTCCTTGGTGATGGGACCCTCATGAAGATCAGAGCCAAAGACTTGATGTCCAGCATCGTGGGCAAAAAGGGCGAGCGGGCCCATGCCAGTACCGGAAATACCAGAGATAAAGATGTTCATAATTTTTTCCTAAAGAAGTTAGTATCGTAAATTTCGGCGCCGTGGGCTTTGTAAAAATTCTGAGCTACTTCACGGCCATGACCGCAAGTAAATTCGAGATTTTTGCAGCCTTTTTCCCTGGCCCAATCTTCGTAGGCTTGGAAAATTAGATCACCCACACCTTTACCACGAGCGGCACTATCCACGACAAAATCTTCGAGGTAAGCATTTTTATAGATTCCCGCACCAAAAGTCACGGAGACCGAAGCCATACCGAGAATTTGTCCATCCTCGACGGCAAGAATTAAATCATGATAAGGAGACTGAGCGATTTCCGTGAACCAATCTGGGCTGATTTCACCCTTATCCTTACCACTGCGGGAAAGTTGAATCAGAAGCTCACGCACACGCGTGGCGATTTCTGGTTGATATGCAGATAGACGTTCAATTTTAACCATAATTCCCTTTCTTTATTCAAATACGGTTTCGGTGAGGCGCTCGGCGATAGCATCGGCAGTTTTTTGAATCGCCTCAGCATCGTCACCCCAGATAGTAATGCGAACTAAATCTTCGGTACCGGAGGCGCGAATATTGATCGACCAGCCGGCTGGCAAATTTTCATTTTCGGTAGCAATGAATTTCTGGGCGGTTTCCGAGAGATTACGGAAAGCCTGTTTAGTGAGATTATCGACTGGCTGATTTTTGATGGTTTGCGGAAGTTTTTGGAAATTTTGACAGAGAGTAGATAAGGTCGGTAAGGTGCGCTCAAGGTTTTCAGAAGTTTGGCCAGTTTTTTCATCTTGGATAGTTTGATAGTCTGCAAGCAAAGTATCTTCGTTCTGGAATTTTTCACGAGCTTCGGAGAGAATCTTGGTAATTACGAGTGCAGTAAGCACACCATCGCCCATTGATTCACCTGGCAGAATAATATGCCCACTCTGTTCGCCACCCAGAAGAATACCGTCTTCACGCATTTTAGCGGAAACATTTTGATCACCGACGTCGGTCATAGCGATTTTGACGCCGGTTTTTTCAGCCCAACGTAGAAGACCTTTATTAGCCATAATCGTAACGCAGACCTCAGGAATACCTAAATAATTAGCTACATCTAATGCTTCACAATTCCGTAATGGTACTTCGTAATCCCAATCTCCATTTGTCATA
>CALKRO010000009.1 GCA_937990205.1 uncultured Candidatus Saccharibacteria bacterium
CCCAGTTTCCGAAAAGGAAATTAATAAAATCAAGAAGCGTATGGGTGTAGAAGATCCAAAATACTCCGTCAATTACGCACTCAACGAAGTGATCGCCATCACCGATGGCCCATTCAAGGGCTTCGAAGGTACCATTGCTGAAATCGACTCCAGCAAGGGTAAGCTTCGCGTCATGGTTTCTATGTTCGGTCGCGAAACGCCAGTCGAACTTGACGCTCTTCAAGTTAAAAAAATTGACTAATTCCATAAAAATTCTTTTATCAAAAATCAGATCTCATTTCGGGGTCTGATTTTTTATTAAAACTGAATTTTCATCAAGACTGATTTATTTTAATTGCTTATGCTATAATCAGCTTATAGAAAATCTTAAATGGAGAATTCAATGGAACCACAAATCCAAGTTAATTCGGAAATTGGTCGCCTCAAAACCGTACTGCTTCACCGTCCAGGCGAAGAACTCGAGGCTCTCACTCCCGAATATATGAGCCGTATGCTTTTCGACGACGTGCCATACCTAAAGGTCGCACAAGAAGAACATGACGCCTTCGCTAACGTCTTGCGTGAAAACGGCATAGAGGTACTTTATCTTGATCAACTCGCCGCCGAAGCTCTCGCCAACGAAGAAGTCCGTGACCGCTTCATTGTCGAGATGGTTCGTGCCTCTAAGCAGGAAGAAACTTTTTCCACCTTTGCCATCGTTAATTATCTTCAGACTCTCGACCCACTCACTATGGTGCGCAAAGTTATGGCCGGTGTTAAAAAGAGTGAAGTTGAAGACATGGAACCTACCAACAAGCAACTTCATCATTTCATGGTCAATGATTATCCATTCTATCTTGATCCAATGCCAAATCTTTATTTCACCCGTGACCCAGCTGCTTCCATCGGTAATGGTCTCACTATCAACAAGATGCACTGGCCAGCTCGTCGTCGTGAGTCGCTCTTCATGCAATATATTTTAAAATACCACCCACGTTTTGCCAACCAAAACATTCCAGTTTGGTACAATCGCAATAATCGTTTCTCCGTCGAAGGTGGTGATGAATTAGTCTTAAATAAGCACACTGTCGCCATTGGTATCTCCGAGCGTACCGAAGCTGAAGCTATCGAACGCATCGCTTCACGTCTCTTCCATGACTCCGAATTTACCCGCGTCCTCGCCATTAAGATTCCAGCCAAGCGCGCCTTCATGCACCTCGACACCGTCTTTACCATGATTGATTACGACAAATTCTCCGTCCACCCAGAAATCATGACCGCCGGTGGCGAACTCGATATTTACGTTCTCGACAAAGCCAATACTCACGTCGGCTATGAAATAACTCACCGTCGTGACCTCACCAATGTCTTAGCTGAATCGCTCGGAGTACCAAAAGTTCAACTCATCCAATGTGGCAATGGCGACCCAATCGCAGCTGCTCGTGAGCAATGGAATGATGGTTCCAATACTCTCACTATCGCCCCAGGTGTCGTAATTACCTATGATCGTAACTATGTTACGAATGAAGCCCTGCGCAAAGCCGGCCTCAAAGTTATCGAGGTCACTGGTAGTGAGCTCGGTCGTGGCCGTGGCGGTCCTCGCTGTATGTCTATGCCACTTTTCAGGGAGGAAATCTAATGTTAAATCTCAAGGGTCGCTCATTTTTGACCCTCAAAGACTTCACACCACGCGAAGTTCAGACCATGCTGGAAACCGCCAAGCAACTCAAAAATAATAAGCTCACTGGCGTTTCTAATAAAAATC
>CALKRO010000010.1 GCA_937990205.1 uncultured Candidatus Saccharibacteria bacterium
GGAAGCTACCCAGACCAAGATCACTGACGTGAAGCAAGACAATGTGACGGTGAAAGAGATTGTGAAGCCGATGGTTTATGATGCACAAATTAAAAAACTATATGACATCATAAAGTCAAGCACATACTCAAAAGACCCACTTAACGGTGAACCGGATCAAGATGGACATCATATAACTGAAGCTTGGAGAGAACCTTACTTTCAAGAAATTTTTACATCCACAGATGGTAAATATCTTATCGCCCATATGAGCCCTATTGGTATGGGTGTATATAAAGACAGGTTTAACCAAGATACACAAATAATATTACCAGCCGGTGGTTATTTTTCTTACTGGTATCTAAATATTGCCACTGGGGAGTGGAAAGTAGGTATGGAAGGTCAGGCTGCTCCAGAGTGCAATAAAATACCTGCCGAGTTCAAAACTATCATTCATAACCTAAATGATTATAATGAAAAAAATGGGTCGTCAAAAAAGGCATTGGTCTGTGCTGATGAAAAATATAATAATGTAAGAATCTAATTTCTTAAAACCCAAAAAAACGAGCGTCAAAATTTGGCGCTCTTTTTTTATTTTTTAACTGATTTTCTTCCCTATAATTATGCTATAATATGTTTATGGCTAAACAAACACGAGGAAGACGTCGAACGTCTAGAGGTAGAGCAAAAGACCCCGCTCCAACCCATCAATTACCAGGGGGATTTTGGCGCCAAGTAATGGCCCTATTAATGATTGTGATTTCGGTCGTTTTGATTATGACTTGGTTCGGCAGTGGCGGCAATCTGCTGAATGATTTTCATAGCGGCTCACTCTACGTGGTCGGTTATGCGACCTATGCGATCCCAGTGATTTTGGTTTATCTGGCGGTGAAAATTTTTCTCACCGAAGATAATCGCCTGCCAACTGTAATTTGGGTAACTTCTTTTCTAATGATTCTCTGGCTGGCCGGGATTTTCGACTTGCCTTCTTACGGTACGAAAAATTTGACCGGTGGTGTAATTGGTGATGCATTAAATCATCTAGTTACTCAATTACTTGATCCATCGGTTGCGGCCTTTATTTACATCGTACTAATTTTCATCACGGGGATTTTCATTCTTCAACTTTCGCCACTAACCGTATTTAAGGATTTTGCGAATCTTTTCCGTACCGGTCGTAAGGCAGAAGATTCCGAGAATGCTCGGGTAGCCCGAAAGGCCGAACGTGAAGTCGCGCCACTCGATGCGCCAATTCGCATTAAGGCCAATGGTGTCGAAATGTCGGCAGCCGAACTGAAGACACCGAAACTTGAGGTGAAAAAGGCAAGTATGGAAAAACCAGCCGAGCCAGAGCCAGAACGTGCTTTAACCGCAGCCTCTGATCCAGATTGGAAAATGCCAAGCGTGGAATTTCTTTCTAAGAAACACATTCCACCAGATGGCGGCAATATTCAACAAAACGCGGTAATTATTAAATCAACTTTCGTGGATTTCGGTATTGATGTGGAAGTTGAGGGTGCAAACATCGGTCCTTCGGTGACCCAATATACGATTCGTCCACCTGCCGGTGTGATTCTTTCAAAGATTGCGGCACGTGATAAGGAGTTGGCATTAAACCTCGCTACCGAAAGTGTACGTATCGAAGCGCCGATTCCAGGTACTCGCCTGGTCGGTGTAGAAATTCCGAACGTACGTAAGGAAAGCGTGAGTTTGAGAAGTCTTCTCGAGAGTGATCGCTGGAAGAAGGAACAGGCTGCACTTTGTTTTGCCGTAGGTAAGGATATTTCTGGCAACACGATCATTGCTAACCT
>CALKRO010000011.1 GCA_937990205.1 uncultured Candidatus Saccharibacteria bacterium
CAAAAGCTCTTCTAAAGACCTGGGAATTGCTCCGCACACGTTCAAAAATCCATCTAAATTATCTTTTAACAGGGGTAAATTCATCTATCATACATCAAAATACACAGGTTAATTCCGATAATTCTGGGCCTTCGGAGAAGAGCTCCAGAATCGTTCCAACTCCTCCACCCCTGTTAAGCCCCTTGACCTAGATGAAATCTTCTTGTGAAATATGTATTTTGCGCCAAATTTCACGGAAAAATTTAAATTTTGCGTTTCCCTCTCTTTAACTTTTTCTTCTCTGTTCCCGGCTAATTCCTGGCCCGCTCTCCCCTGATACTTGATTTTGCAATATTAATGAAAAATTGAGCTCTTCTCTACTTCTACCCCAAAACCGAACAAAAACCGAACTAAACCATTTTAGGCCCAATCATCGAACTGGTCATCAAACTTGACATCCATGATCAATATTTTAAGTTCGATCCCCCACTCAGCATCCAATCAAGGAACTAACTCTTCCTCGTAAAGTAACCTTGCACACCAGGACGATCTACGCGAAGCCAAGTTAAATCCGCCGTAGCAGGATCAGAAAGATACGAGCCATTCCCTCCCCTGAGCTTGTTTCGACCCGTAAACATATTCGTGTAATCCATATATGAAGTCAGACGTGTAGTATTAAAATCATTATTCACGTAAATTCTCTCCAAGTTATCGCCATCCGCAGTAGCAAAAATCGATTTCACACTTCCCACCTGAGACGTATCAAAGTTTGAAATATCCAAAGTCTTAAGCGCAGTCATATTATAAAACATCGCCTCCATCCCCAGAACATTACTCGTATTAAAATTCGATAAATTAAGCTCCGTTACAGTTTTCATATTATGGAACATCCCACCCATATCTTTCACATTCGCGGTATCAAAGTTAGACAAATTCAAACTTCTTAAGCTGGTCATACCCGAGAACATATTATTCATATTTGTAACCGCTGAAGTATTAAAATTATTTACATTCAAATTCTCTAGCGCAGCCATATTCGTAAACATATAGCCCATATTAGTTACCGCATTGGTATTAAAGTTAGTAACATTTAAACTTCTCAATTTCTTTGTTCCAGAGAACATTCCATACATATTCGTCACTCTTCTAGTATCAAAAGAAGAAACATCCAAATCTTCAAGCCCATCCATATATGCGAACATGGCATTCATATCTTCCACTTTTCCAGTATTAAAATTGTTTAATCTTAAAGCGGGGACCTTTGATACCCCCTGGAACATGCCACTCATTTGTTTAACATTCCCAGTATCGAAGCTAGACAAATCTAAACTCGTTAGTGCTGAATTATTAAAAAACATCGCCGTCATGTTGGTAACATTTTTGGTATTAAAACTAGAAAGGTCAAGATTTTCTAAGTGTGAATTATTCTTAAACATAGACGACATATCCGTCACAAGTTCCGTATTTAACTTATTCATGTTATTAATTTCTCTTACACCACCAAATATACTGAATAAGTTGCTACTATCACTATTTAGATAGATTCTCTCAGCTCTGTCTGCCCAAATAGCTAGCACTCCGTCATAGGAAAATCCATATACAGGATAATCAGACTCATCTACATCTTCTATTCTAAATTGAGATGGACTAGACGTAGCAACGCTACCTTGATAACAGCGAGATTCAAGGTTATTAGATGCCCTATCATTATCCCAATTATCGAAAGTTATTCTTCTAACAGAGTTAATATCTCCCCTTGGAAAAGACGCTTCAATCTCAAAATCTCTGGGATCTGATCCGTATCTTCTCCTTCTTGTTAGACATCTTTTAAAGGTTTCATTATTCGTCATTTGTTTTATTTTTTCAGAATTGCCTAGAACCGCCCGCTTTTCGTATGGATTAGAAATAAATGAAAAAATTAATTTATTCGAATATGTTCCCGCCTCTAAATTTTCGCCAAGCTTCATACCAACCTTAACGATATTAACCTCACTTCCGTTTGTTTTTTTGTCGGTTTGCACAAGATTCGACGGCGTAGATAATGCAGGTATTGGAGCATAAGTCGAATTATCACCGACTTTTATTCCCCATGTATTGCTCGGTAGATTATTTACGCCAAGATTCTCGGTTATGGATCTTATTTCACTACCAATAACGGTACTAGCATTAGATAATGCCGTGTTTTCTGTTTCAGTATTTACCGATATGGTATAACCCGTCCTGTTATTCGTATCTACAACTAACCTAAACGGAATTTCCGTGGTTTTATCGGTAGAATTTATCACTTGGTTGCCGTTCACTTGTAGATTCGCTTGATCCACCGAAGCCGATAAGGTCGGGACGAAGAGAGCAGAAGTATTATTAGTAAGAACAAGGTTCGAAAAAGAAATTAGAGCCAAAAGTAGTCCGAGAAGCTTAAATTCTCTATTAAGCCACCCCCCCCGTGAGAGTCTGAGGATTGTGATTTTTGGCTAATCATATATATTATTTTAACATAAACAGGATGGATTTTTGATATTAAAAAGGATGTCGTCTTGTCTTTTCATATGCTTAAAAAGAGAATGCCGCTTACCTCTGACGGAGCATAAGCTTGGCCGAGCGGCCTAGAGCGTCTCCGGAACGGGGTATGCGGCATTCTCTCCCCTTGAGCGGTCCGATAAAAGACGTGCGACATTCTTTCCTAAGGTTTTCTAGTGAAGTAGCCTTTATGGCTTCGTAAAGGCTCCTCTTCGCTTGCTGCTCTCTCCAATACGCAGCCAGGTTTTGTCTTTAAATGTTAGATTCTGTGGTCCAACAGAATCTCTGATTCTGCGGCGTCCAGCAAAAATCCTTGCCGCTCCTTGCGAGGTGATTTTAGAAACATCAAAATCCTCATTACAATAGATTCTTTCAAGTAGATCTCCAGCCGTCGATCCGCTTGATACCCCTGGGTCAAATTTCGAAAATAGTTCAGTAACATTAGTGAGTTTTGGGGTCTTAAAGTTAGTGATGCGAATTACTTGAATAGCCGGCATTAGTGCGAACATTCTCTCCATAGTTTCCACATTTTCAGTACGAAAACTACTTAAGTCTAATTCAGTTAAACGAGAGGCACCTTCAAAGAGGGAGGACATATTCGTTACATTACTAGTATCAAACGTAGAAAGATTGATGTTCATAAGACCACTCATACCATAGAACATTGATCTCATAATCTTGAGTTTCGGAGTCCTAAAACTAGACAAATCTAAGGTTCCTAATGACACACAGTTCCAAAACATACCGTCCATGTTTTC
>CALKRO010000012.1 GCA_937990205.1 uncultured Candidatus Saccharibacteria bacterium
GGAACAAGGTAGTATCGAACGGCACGAACATGAAAAGCTAGCCGAGGCTATCGTTGCCGCGAACCCCGAACAAGTAATTTTAATCGGTCGGCGTACTCGTGAATATACCTATCCAATCCTAAAGAAGCAGGGAATTAAGGTCAATACCTTTAATGATCCCAAAAAGGCTCTCGAATTCATTCAACAAAATGCCGTGAACGGAGAAACTATTCTCTTTAAAGGTAGCCAATATCTTGAATGGATTATCGAAAAATTATTATTAAATTCAAAAGACGCTGAACGTCTACCGCGCCGCGAAAAAGCCGCAGAGAAGCGTCGTGAAAAAAGGGGACTTAACTAATGAAAACTTTATATATTATTCATGGTTGGACTTATACTGTGGAACCTTGGGATAAAACCATTGAAATCTTACGAGATAAGTACAATATTGAAGTAAAAATGCTTCATGTTCCAGGACTCACCGAGCAAAGTCAAAAAATTTGGACAATAAACGATTATGTGCGCTGGGCTAAGCGTGAACTTCCAGATGAAGCTGTGGTACTCGGGCATAGTAATGGCGGACGCATTTTGATGAATCTCGCCGTTAAGCATCCTAAGAAACTCGATCACTTAATTCTTCTAAATAGCGCTGGTGTTTATGAAAAATCATTCAAGCGTAATATCCTACATGTTTTAAGTAAAATTTTTGGTATTCTTAAACGTATTCCAATACTACGTAAGGTTTTTCATAAAATTATCGGCGCCTCTGATTATGCTCATGCACCTGAAAATATGAAGAAGACTCTGGCTAATATGCACGAATCCGACAAGGATCTCGACCCATCTCGTGTTAAGGTTAAAACTTCGATTCTTTGGGGTGAAAATGATCAAATTACGCCGCTTCGTCAAGGCAAGAAGCTTCATGAATTGATTTCTGGTAGTACTTTTTATTCTTCCGAAAAATGGCGTCACGCTCCGTATATCGATGATCCAAAAGGTCTCGCTAAGGCCATTAATGAGGTGCTTGCTTAATGAAATTTATCGCGCACGCTAGTCAATTTGGCTTGAAGAAAACCCTTAGGCAATTATTCACCTTCGGTTTTAGTCATGATTCGAAAAAGCTAAAAGCCTATATTGCCGACCGTTATCAAGTGGAAGCGGAAAACGTCGCGCTCTATGGTTCAGGACGTACTGCACTTTCTGAGGCTATTAAATATTTCACTAAACCAGGCGATAAGGTTGCGATTACAGCTTTAACTTGCTTCGCAGTGGTGGAAGCTGTGCGAAGTGCTAACTGTGAGCCAGTTTACCTTGATGTGAATCTCGAAAATCTTCATTTTGACGCGAAATCCCTCGAAAAAGCTTGCGCAAAAAATCCAGAAATTAAGGCTGTAATCGTTCAGAATAATTTGGCTTACCCCTGTGATATAGCGAATATCGAATCTGTCGCTAGAAAATACAATCTTGCTCTAATCGAAGATCTTGCGCACTGTATCGGTATGGATTACGCCGATGGCCGTGAAGCTGGCATGGTCGGGGATGCCGTGATTATGAGTTTTGGTAAGGGCAAATCCCTCGATTTAATTTCTGGTGGATTATTATTCCTTCGTAAAACCGATAAGCGCAAAAAATCCTTCACTACCCCAACTGATTTACCAAGTTTTGCTGACCGTTTT
>CALKRO010000013.1 GCA_937990205.1 uncultured Candidatus Saccharibacteria bacterium
TTCAGATCGCCGCCATTATCATTGAGGCCTTCATTTGTGTGAAAATTTCCTCTGCTAACAACCCAGATTTTCCCGTAAATCAAATTATCTCCAATATTCCGACTCAAATTCTTGTCTACATGCTAATTTTCTTCCTGCTCGGCTTCCTTATTTACTCCTTCCTCTACGGCGCTTTCGCTTCCACCGTCTCTAAAATTGACGAGCTCGGTTCTGCAATTATGCCGGTCCAGATTATCATCGTCTTCACTTTCATCGTCACAATGTCTGCCATCAATTCCGGCAATGCCGATACCCCATTCAATGTCTTCCTCTCGTATTTCCCACTTACCGCACCGATGATGATGTTCACCCGCGCCATCATTTCCAATGTTTCGACCCTGGAAATTATCCTTTCAATCCTGGTATTGATCATCAGTACCTACTTTATCGGCTGGCTTTCCGCCCGTATTTACCGCGTCGGCATCCTGATGTATGGTGAAAAACCAAACTTTATCAAGCTCATGGCTGCTATTTTCAAGAAACAATAGTATAATTAATTGGTCGGGGCATTAGCTCAGCTGATAGAGCGCATCATTCGCATTGATGAGGTCGGGGGTTTGAATCCCCCATGCTCCACCAACAAGTACTTAAAGTAACCTTAACAGGTTGTTTTTTTATATTAAAAACACCAGTTAAGGTGGTTCTTTTTTCTTTCAAATGGGGAACAAAAAAATAACATTAATTGATAAACTAACCACATTTAGGTTAAAATCCAATAAAAGAGACCGTTCGCTAGGTTTTGTTTCTAGGACAAGAGGGTCTCTTTTATTTATATCTATTATTGACAAACCCCCACTCTAGTCATAATATATAACCAAAAGCTCGACCATCGTATGTTTTGGGCAGGGAGCTTTTTATCTCCCCCCCGATATGGTTCGGGACTAGGGAGATTTTTTCTACTTCAAATTCCAATTTATCTATATTACAATACCTCTATGAACCACAAACTCCTCATCGTGAAACTTGATTTTAAGCCAGAATTAAATCGTCACCAAGATCTTTCAATTTTATTATCAAAAGATCACCAATTCCCCACAGCAAAATCGCTCACCAAATTCCATGAAATCTTCAACAATCAACTCAAACTCGGAAAAATATTTTTTGAAACCCCAGACGCCAAATATTATTTTGCAATCATCGCACCAAATCAGATTCCCGAAAATTATTCTTATATAAAATTCTCAAACCTTTCCAAAAACTCCACCGTAGATTACAAAATCATCCTTAAGGCCATTAAAATCCTCGGTTACGAATTTTAGTTGTAAGATAATCACTCAAATTCAGATAAAGATTTATAATATAACCATGATCCTCTACGCCAAATCACAAAAAGCCAATTACACCCATATTCATGCCTATGCTTTTTATGACTTATTTTTGAGTGAACTAAAAAGACAAAATCTGACGGATCCTGATTTTCAAATTAACATCGATATCGATGGTAATGTCGTCACCTGGACCCTCGGCATCACAAATTCAAAAATTCAAAATCTTTTCCAAAATCTAGCCATTCACCAGAGTTTTACTGACCATCAAATTAGTGACGCTATTGCTAAAATTTGCCATAAGAATAACCTAAAACCACATCTTAAAAACCTCAATCTCCTAAAATCCGAGCTAAATCACATTAAATTCCAAACCGAAAAACCCGAAATCTCTGACGACTCCCTAACTTCCGACGCTATAGACCTTGTCAAACCTCGCGCCTAACCCATAAAATCCTGCTATAATAGATTTATGAAAACAATCTTGACCGGCATTCGCATCAACTCCGACCTCACCCTCGGCAATTTTCTTGGCGCCATGCTTCCGATGGTTCGCCTCGCCAATCAATACTCTAACACTCATCACGTCAATATTTTCGTCCCCGATCTTCATTCTATCATCAGTGAGACCGATGGCGATCTTCAATCCAACATGCTCCGCACTATCCGTTATTATCTCGCTGCCGGCCTCGAATTAAACGAAAATGTGCATTTTTATCGCCAATCTTACGTACCAGCCCACACCGAACTCGCTTGGATTTTGAATTGCCACACTACCATGGGTGAAGCCCTCCGCATGACTCAATACAAGGACAAGAGCCATAATGGCAATCTTTCCACTAATGTCGGTATTTTCGATTATCCCATCCTCATGGCCGCCGATATTTTGCTTTATAGTGCCAATTATGTGCCAGTCGGAGAAGATCAATTCCAGCACATCGAACTCACTCGTAATATCGCCGAGCGTTTCAACCATAAATATGGTGAAATTTTCACCATTCCTGAAAATAACGAAAACCAGGTCAAATTCATGTACGGCGATACTCAATCTTTCGCGCTACGTATTCGCGACTTGATGAATCCAGAGAAGAAAATGAGTAAATCCGCCGATTCCGAAAATAGCAAAATCATGCTCGCTGATCTACCAGAACGCATCCGCAAAAAAATTATGTCCGCCACCACCGACTCGCTTGCTGATATTAATTTCGATTTCAAAACCCAACCAGGTATTTCCAATCTCTTGCAAATTCTCGCCGCCATTACCGACACCCCTCTTCGCGATCTCATTGCTTCTTGGGAACACCGCTCGCAGTACGGTGAACTCAAAAAACTCGTCGCCGAGCGCCTTGTCGAGCACATTTCGAATTTCCAAACCAAAGTCCAAAACATCACCGACGAAGAAATCTACCAGTTACTTGAAGAGGGTGAAAAATACGCCAACCAAGTCGCCAACCAAAAACTTCTCGAAGTCCAAAAAGCCGTCGGCCTACGCTAAATATTTTTAAATCCGACACGCCGCGCAATATTAAAGCGTTTTAAAAAATTCCAAAACCTCAACCTATATTAATTAAGGAGAAAAAATGAGTCGAGAACTAGAATTAGAACTTACCTTCCTTGCCAAAGAAATTCCAGAGGGAATTAAAGACGCTATTCCGACTCGTATTACCGATGTTTATATTCCTGACACTGCCGAGCACTCACATCTTCGCCTGAGAAAACGTGGTAATCTATATGAAATCACCAAGAAAACTCCCGTCAAAGATGGCGATGCCTCTGAGCAAATCGAACAAACCATACCTCTTACAAAAGATGAGTTCGAAGCTCTCATTAGCTGTAGTAAAAAGCGCGTTTCTAAAGATCGCTACAATATCATAATCGATGGTCATAATGCCGAAGTGGATGTTTTTCAGGACCAACTTAAAGGTTTGGTCCTCATTGACTTTGAATTTAAAACTATTTCCGAAAAATCCTCATTCAAGACACCGAGTATTGCCTTAGCTGACGTTACTCAAGAAAATTTTACCGCCGGCGGCGTCCTAGCTGGCAAATCTTACCAAGACATCAAACCAGAATTAGCGTGTTTCAATTACCAAAAACTATAAAAATCTGATAGATATATGTATTTATCGAAATCAGAACGAGAAAAAATCATTGCCGCGTATGACTGTGAAGGTCTCGTAGAAAGCGATCATTATCAAGTTGAACCTGATACCTGGGTCTATCTTTTTCGCGATAAAAATGAGAAAAAATATGTCTTAATTGATGCCGACTATCTCGATTTTGATTTCGAAGTCTATCCACATCTTTTAAAATTCAATGATGGCGAGTTTATAAAACTCGAATTCGTTCTTCAACGTGAAGTACCAGTCAAAAACAGTGCTTCAAAAGAACAAACATCCGGTACACTTTTATTTGAATATACCGACTAAAATCTTCTCATTACATCCATTAAGTCTACAATTTTACTAACAGGCCCAAGAACAATTGATATCCTCTTTATTGCTTAGTGTTGCACTTGAGATGTTAGTACAGGTTTTTTCTTTACAGACT
>CALKRO010000014.1 GCA_937990205.1 uncultured Candidatus Saccharibacteria bacterium
TCTCGGTATCGAGACGTACGTAGCGGCACGTTCGCGCTTTGACCGCGATCCGGCCAAGGATAAGCAGCGTTTTCATTTGACGGTGTTAGCGATGAACAACACTGGCTTTTATAATTTGATGAAGCTATCGACGCAGGCTAATCTGGAGGGTATGTATTACAAACCGCGGATTGACCACGACTTGCTGGAGGAGCTGAACGAAGGTTTAATTGTGATGAGCGGTTGTGCTAGCGGTGAAATTGGTGTAGCTCTCAAAGAAGACGATTACGATCGCGCCCGCGATATCGCCAAATGGTATAAATCGATTCTGGGCGACCGATATTATCTGGAGTTACAAGACCACGGCCATCCAAAATCAAACACGCACTGGGACGTCCAGGCAAAAATCAACGAGGGCTTGATTAAGCTATCGAAAGAGCTAGACATCGAGATGGTGGTGACCTGCGACGGCCACTACTTGACGCACGATCACCAAGACGCGCACGAAATTTTGCTATGTGTTGGTACCGGTTCGTACTTGAGCGATGAAAAGCGGATGAGCTTGAAGGATTTTGAGCTGCACTTGACCGACCCGCGCGATATCATTGATCATTGGGGAGAGGAATATCCCGAGGTGATTCGTAACACTAAAAAGGTGGCTGATCGCTGTAATGTTGAAATTGAGCTGGGCCGCATTCTTATTCCTAAATATCCGCTGCCTGAAGGTGAGAACGAGCACTCGTATCTGCTGAGATTGACTTATCAAGGTTTATTGCAGCGTTATAATGGCGCTTCGAAAGAGGAAGCCGAGAAGCTAGATCCCGACGATATCATCCCGCAACTGTCTGACGAAGTTCGCCAGCGCGCCGAGATGGAGCTGGGCGTGATGGGTAACATGGGTTATGAGGGCTATTTCTTGATTGTTCAGGATTTTATCAACTGGGGTAAATCTAAAGGAATTGTTTTTGGCCCGGGCCGTGGTAGCGCCGCCGGATCAATTATTGCCTACGCACTGAACATTACTGACCTTGACCCGCTGAAGTACGGTCTGCTGTTTGAGCGTTTCCTTAATCCAGATCGTATTTCCATGCCGGATATCGACGTTGATATCCAAGATACTCGCCGCGACGAAGTGATTGAGTATTGCGCTAAAAAATACGGCGAAGACCACGTCAGCAACATCGCTACCTTCGGTAAGATGTTCGGCCGCATGGCGGTGCGCGATGTCGCCAGGGTGCTGGAAGTGCCGTATGCCGAGAGCGACCGCTTGGCTAAGTTGGTGCCGCCGCCAAACCAGGGCCGGCATATCCCGCTGTCGGTTAGCGTTAAAGAGGACGCTGATTTGCGTAAGGAGTATGAGAATAATCCTACCGCCAAAGAAGTGCTGGATTACGCCATCCAGCTCGAGGGCACGATTCGTAGCCACGGCGTTCATGCCTGCGGCGTGGTGATTGCGCCGGAC
>CALKRO010000015.1 GCA_937990205.1 uncultured Candidatus Saccharibacteria bacterium
AAGACCGAAGTAAAGAATAGTATCGAAGAAAGCTTTTTCGGAAAAGACAAAAGTAAATTTATCCATATTGGTTTCGAAAAGCTTGGCGATCAAAACACTAATTAGCTGCGAAACGCCGATGCCAAGTAAGAGACCGACACCGAGGGAGATTACGCCGATCATTAGGGTTTCGAAGAAGAGGAGGCGCGAGATTTTACGCTTACTCATACCGAGTGTGAGATAGATGGCAAATTCTTTATTACGACGTTTAATCAGAAAACGCGAAGCATAGATGATCAAAGCACCGAGAATAAAGACCACGAGAACACTCATACCAGAAAGAATTTTCGCGAGCAAATCGACGATGAGTTTGCGAGAGTTATTTAATTCAAGCACAGCCGCTTGGGAGCCGACGGAATTAAAAACATAGAAAAGCGTAACACCGAGCACTAACGTAAAGAAATAAATCGCATAATCCTTGATGCTGCGCGTAATATTTCGAAACGAAAGCTTAAATAACATCAGCGTCACCTCCACCTAGGGTAGACATCACGCGGATGATTTCATCGAAGAATTCCTTGCGAGTCTTATTTTCGCGGTGAATTTCATCGTAGATTTGACCATCCTTAATAAAGATAATGCGGGTAGCAAAGCTGGCCGAGAAAGCATCGTGAGTAACCATAAGAATAGTAGCCTGAAGCTCTTGATTCAAATAATCGAAGCGTTCGAGAAGGAGCTTAGAAGACTTCGAATCAAGCGCACCAGTTGGCTCATCGGCGAGAATTAATTTCGGATTAGTAATAATGGCGCGAGCGGAAGCTACACGTTGTTTTTGACCGCCAGAAAGTTGATATGGGAACTTTTGTAAAATAGCTTCGATATCGAGATTCTTGGCGACGGCTTTGACTTTTTCATCAATTTCTGAGGCTTTGACATTCTGAATCGAAAGCGCCAACGCGATATTTTCGTAAGCGGTGAGATTATCCAGGAGATTAAAATCCTGGAAGATAAAACCAAGCGATTCACGACGGAAGCGATTAAGTTTCTCGCCTTTGAGTTTCGTGATATCGGTACCGTCGACGAAGATTTGACCAGAGGTCGGACGGTCGATCGTGGAAATCAGGTTTAATGTCGTACTCTTACCAGAGCCGGAGGCGCCCATGATTGCGAGAAATTCGCCTTTCTTCACGGAGAAAGAAAGATTATCGACGGCCTTCGTGAGGCTATTTCCCTTGCCGAAAGTCTTCGTAACTTTTTCGACAGAGAGAATTTTATTTGTATTAGCCATTTACCTCCTAACAAATAAATTAAATGTGACTTATTTTATTTTAGCATAAAAGTGATATTATCGAATTACGATGAATGAATTTGATGAAATTACGAAAAAATTAAGACGTGATCCGAGAAATGTTTTGTATACCGAACGCAATGTGGGGCCAATTTACCAATTGAGCGATAGGGCAGAAATATTAATCATCGGGCAAGCACCTGGCCGAAAAGTAGAAGAGAGTGGTGTGCCATTTGCGGATAAATCTGGCGAGAAGCTGCGCGAATGGATGGGTGTGAGTGAAGAAGAGTTTTACTCTGAAAAAATTGCGATTCTACCGATGGATTTTTATTATCCTGGTAAGGGCAAAA
>CALKRO010000016.1 GCA_937990205.1 uncultured Candidatus Saccharibacteria bacterium
TCGCCACTTCCATATGTTCTCTCGCGAAGCGTTCAATTCCACGCATCTCTGCACCTCCACCGGTCAAGACTACGCCTTCTGGCAATTTCTTTTCATAACCTGCAATCGCAATTTCTTTCTTCACATGTTCAAAAATGTCAATCAAGCGGTCTTCTACAATGCGATTTACCATGGTTTTCGTAAAGCTAATTGATTCATCACCAAAGCGCATCGTCATCGGCTTATCATTATCAATTAGTTCCGCCGTCACATATTTCATTTTGATTTCTTCGGCTACCTCTGTACTCACCGCTAAACTAATCGCAATGTCATTCGTGATGTGATTCGCCCCCACATTAATCACCCCAAAATATTGCAAGAAACCTTCCATAAAAATCGCCACGGAAGTCGTCGAGGCGCCCATCTCTACTACCGCTACGCCATTTTCCTTCTGGCTCTCGAGTAGCACTGCGCGACCCGCCGCTACTGCCGTTGGCACCAATTTCAAAGCGTTAATATTTAGGGCTCCGGCCACCTCTTTCAAGTTCATACAGACTGGCAAAAGCGCTGAAACTACATTTGCCTGCATTTCAAGCTTCACGCCACGCATGCCAATCGGATTTCTAATTCCACCCTGACCCGCAATCGCATATTCTACCGGAATTACGTCAAGTAGTGCGCGATTATCTGGTACAATACCTGATACCGCAAATTCTTTTAAGCGCGCCACGTCCGCCTCAGTAATTTCTGAACCAGTAATCGAGATGCCGCCCTGCGTTGGCGCTGTGCCGACATTCGAACCATTAATTGAAAGATAAGCATCTGCCAAATTCATCCCGATCATTCGGTCGATTTCAATAGAAGCCGTCTCGAGCGCATGCACCGCATTGCGTAAATTCGTCACCACACCCTTACTCATGCCCCCATTTTGTGGCGACTCAATCTTACCCACTACGGTAATCTGACCATTCATCTCACTGAGGACTACTTCTCGAATATTTTGCGTCCCCATATCGATGCCAAAACTAAACTTTGGTACTTGCTCGTTCATATATTTTTATTATAACATAAACATTTTCCAGTCTATAACAAAAAATCTGACGTCCTGCGCCAGATTCTTCTAAATCTACTGACCACATACGCCAGATTTTCCTTTTTAATTACTTTTTAAAAAGCAATTCTCGCCCTATCTCATTGAACTTTTTTCAAACTCACTCTTTTGGGCAGTTTGGCAAAGTTAAAACCTCATGACCATCTTCCGTCACCAGAATTGTATGCTCACAGTGACAACCAATCGAACCATCCGAAAGCACCACATTCCAGCCACTCTCTGGATCCACATGATTATATGGTTTTCCGAGAGACGACATTGGTTCAATGCAGAGAGTATCACCTGGCTTTAAGACATAGCCCCTACCACGTTTACCGAAATTCGGCACTTCTGGTTCCATATGCATTGATTTGCCAATGAAGTGACCGACATAATTTTCAATCACCCCAAGATGACCCGCGCGCAGTACTTTTTCTACCGCATAGCCAATATCCCCCAGATGTACTCCTGGTGCCACCGTCTCAATCCCCGCCCAAAGCGCCTTTTCAGTAGTCTTAATCATCTGCTTCACGGCTGGATTTGCCTTTCCTACCACCGTCGTAAATGCAGCATCTGTATGATATCCCTTAAAGCCAATCACTAGGTCGAAAGAGACCTTATCGCCGTCTTCCAGTGCGTAGTCACTATTTGGCGCACCATGCACCAATTCATCGTTCACCGAAATACAAATCGAACCCGGAAATTTTTCTTTTAATTCATCATAAGAAACCGTCGCTCCTCGTGACACAATCTGTTTCCTTACCCAGGCATCCAGCTCGCGTTTGGTCATTCCCGCTGCGACATACTCGCGCAAATCTCGCAAAATCTCCCCCAAAATCTTGCCACCTTCGCGCATTGCTTCAATTTTTGCTTTATCCATATCTTCCTATTATACTACTCTTCCATACCCCTGTTAAGACTTCCGTCAACTAGCGCCAAACTTCTAATTTACTTTTAACCTACACCAATAGTTCTGACATTTTTCCGTCTCAACTAGCGCCAAAATTCTCTGATTTACTGTTTCCTCGTCACCATTTCCGTCCACTTCGTAAACTTTCAGGCCTTTTTTCTTCATTTCCGCCAAAAACGGCACACTTTTTTCTCGGTAATAATTGATTTTACGCTGCCAAACCGCCAGATTATCATCTTCTCGCCCTCTTAAGCTCAATCTGCGATAAAGCTCTGTCTCATCCA
>CALKRO010000017.1 GCA_937990205.1 uncultured Candidatus Saccharibacteria bacterium
TTATTAAAAATCATAAAGATGAGATTATTAAACATAGATTCTATTTAAGTATTCTAATTGCCTATTGTTTTAATTTTGTCTTTCATATTTTTTACGGATATGGAACAAATTTCCTTTACACCCTAGATTATACCTTCTTGATGTTACTAATAGTTTTCTATATTATCTCCAACTATTATGGTCCACTTTATAATAAATTGTTCAAATTTAAGCGTTTTTACAGCTACGCTTACTACATTTTTATTATCTTGCAGATACTCGGTATCATCTATTTCTTACACTCGACTTATGTAGTTTTAGGTTTTGCTCATACGATGCCAAAGAAGTTATTTATCGTAATTTTACTAGCTATAATTGCATTAATTTTAGTCTCGATTAAAAAACGTCACGTGGCATTAATTACAATACTACTAATTTCACTTTGCTTAGTGGGTGGAATAAAATTAATGAATAATAAAATGGCTAATAGGCCAATTAGACACATAGAATCACTAACTGAGGCTGGTGTGGATTATAAAGTTTTTACGAACAATCCAGAAAACACTAGACTAGTTGCAAGTCTTGCAGATTATTACTACGAATTAAATACAGAGTTAACTCATGAAAACTTCGAATTAAAAAAATTCGAGGATACTAATAAAAAATATTCTGATATTTTCTTCTTCGGTATGGTAGACCGCGAAAAAATTCTCTATAAAGGCGGAAAACTAATTGATATGAATACTAAGAAGGTATTAAAAGAATTTAATTATACTCATGAATTGATTATTCCAAATGAATACACTGTACTGCTCGCCAATAAGAACGGCGGGATTACAAGGATTTACGAAAATGAAGATGGTGTATACATAGAAGATGACCATCATAAAGAAATAATTACTAAGGGTAATACTAAATTCAATTTACCACGTCTTGAAAATAAAAAATACGCTAGTACTATGCGCGTATTACATCAGGAGATCTTATTTAACTTTGATGGCGTTATTCCAAAGCCAAACCTTATTGGCTACAAGAAGAATGTTAATGCCTGGTATAGAGATACAATGTTAGTCACTATGGTATTAGAACAGACTAATAATACTCATCTACTAGAGCCTTGGTTGGCCTCAGTTAACGATATTTACGATTGCCAGAGATCGTATCTCAATGGCGATAAAAATTGTTCGCTGAAGGAAGCCGATAATCCTGGGGAGCTTCTTTATATCTTAGGTGCAGTAAAAAACAATCGTAAAGATTTAGTTGAAAAAATTATTAAAGAAGTAAAAACTAAGTCAAAGGACGGATTATTCATGGGCCCAGTAGACGGCGAGCAGATGAAT
>CALKRO010000018.1 GCA_937990205.1 uncultured Candidatus Saccharibacteria bacterium
ATGCCTGGCAAGGACGAATCCGCCCAAGTTTTCCTACCAATCGATAGTAAATTCCCGGTAGAAAATTATCAACGCCTAGTCGCCGCCTATGAGCAGGGTGATAAAACCGAGATTCAGAAATACCAAAAAGCTCTCGCAGTGGATGTCAAAGAACAGGCCAAGAAAATTTCCACCAAATACATCGATCCGCCACACACTACCGAATTTGCTATGATGTTCTTGCCGACCGAATCACTTTATGCTGAAATCCTTCGCATTCCTGGCCTCGACGATGAAATCCGTCAAAAATTCCATATCACCATTGCCTCGCCGAGTACCCTACCGGTTATTCTTTCTGGCCTTCTCATGGGCTTCCGTACTCTCGCCATTGAAAAACGCAGCAGTGAAGTTTGGCAAATTCTAGGTGCCGTAAAAAGTCAGTTTGGTAAATTCGGTGATCTCCTCGAAGCTACCAAAAAGAAACTTCAAGAATCCGCCAATAAAATCGATGCTGCCGCCACCACCTCCCGCGTCATCGAGCGTAAGTTAAAAAATGTTGAATCCTTACCAAGCAGCGAAAGCCTTAAGCTACTTGACGGGCTTGACGATCAGGACTTTAATTCTGAAGAAAATTCATAAGCCAAAAAAATTAATTAACCTAAAAAATATAGTGCTCATCACACTATATTTTTTCATTTAACGTTCCTAATCTGCCAAAATCAGATTTGCTCGCTCGATCATTTCACTAGTTTCATCAGTACGCACCACATAAATTGGCTTTGACTCTTCACTCGAAATAAGCGTATGGCGTTCTGGCATTTCACCAGTATTTTTCTCTGCATCAAGCTCAAGGCCAAGATATTTCATCTTCTGAATCACCTGTCTACGCACATCATCTGAACGTTCGCCAATGGTTGCCGTAAAGACCAGGGCATCGACACCACCCATTGAAGCAATCATCTGACTAATACAAGCTTGTAATCGATAAATATAGAGGGAATAAGCAAATGACCCCATCTTATCACCCTCGTCACGTAATTGAATTACCGTACGAAGATCATCGGATACCCCAGAAACACCAAGCAAGCCACATTGTTTGTTTAGATAGCGTTCAAGCTCCACATCATCTTCAATTTTCAGCGCACGCTTCATTGCCATTGCCGCCGCCACATCCATTGATCCAGTTCGTGTCGCCATCATCACGCCTTCTAGTGGGGTGTAACCCATCGTCGTATCATGCGATTTACCCTTATAGACCGCCGTAATTGAAGCACCTGAGCCGATATGGCAAACCACTACTTTCTCTGGCAAAATTTCGCTTTGCTTCATATAACGTACCACCGAGCCAACCGACAAACCGTGGAATCCCCATTTTTTAATATCAAACTTTTCTGCTAATTTCTGGTCAATACAATAAGCCTTAGCCAGCTCTGGCCTGGAGTTATGGAAGTTTGAATCGGAAATTTCAATCACCGGCACCGAATCAAAACGCTTCTTTAGTTCAATAATTTCATCCATCACCACTGGGACGTGAAGCGGCGCACGAGTTCTTGCAATCTCTAGCTCTTTAAAACATTCTTTATCGACAATGTGGTCATTAGCAAAATAGGCGCCCGGAGCCACTACACGGGCCAAAATCGCACTTAACTTCGAAACGCCTCCTAAAAATTCTTCCTCAATTAAAATTTTTTCCAGATTTCCCGCCACCTCTGACAGTGCCTTAAAATCCGTTGCTACTTTCTTCTTCTGGCCACCAGATTTCAAAGTATAGACAATTTTCTTACCTTCAAATTCAAAGTGTAATGAACAAAGTTCCTTCATGCCTTTATAGAGCGCGTACTTACGTGAACTACTGCCCGGATTGGTAATTAAAATCAGTCTTTCCGATTCCATATTCTTTTATCTTCTCCTTTCTCTTAGTCTATCATAAAACCAAAGAGAAAACCTCAACTCTCACCTCTTTTATTTTTCTGTAATTAAAATCCAAAAGACGCCAGCACCCTCATAGTAATTAAAATCTAGAAAAATTGCTGGCACTCTTGCATTTTGAGTGCTAAATATATATAATATTGCTATGTCAAAACGTGATTATTATGAAGTTTTGGGCGTTAGTAAAAACGCTTCTGATGATGAAATTAAGAAAGCTTATCGTAAGCTCGCCCTCAAATATCACCCAGATCGTAATCCCGGTGATAAGGAGGCGGAAGCTAAATTTAAAGAAGCTTCCGAGGCCAATGAGGTGCTTTCTGATAAGCAAAAACGTGCACGCTACGACCAATTCGGTCATGCCGGCGTAGGGAATGGCAGCGCAGGTGGTCCTAGCGGCAATCCTTTCGGTGGCTATTCTTATAGTGGTCAAGGATTCAATTTTGATTTTGGTGGCGCCGAGGGCTTCGATGACATCTTAAGTAATCTTTTTGGTTTCGGCGGTGGACGTGCTCGCAGAAATCGCGGCTCCGATTATCGCACTACCCTGGTAATTGATTTTAAAGACGCTATTTTTGGTACCACAAAAAAGATTTCCGTCGACGGTAATGAAATCACTCTAAAAGTTCCTGCCGGCATTGACGATGGTCAAGCCATTCGCCTACGTGGCCGTGGCGGTCCCGCTCCTGAAAAAGGTGGTGAAAACGGCGATCTCTTAGTACAAATTCGTGTGCAACCACACAAAACCATTAATCGTGAGGGTTATATTCTTCTCTCCGAACAACATATTTCAATGGTTGATGCCGCTCTCGGTACCGAAATTGAAGTTGAAACGATTGACGGTAAGGTCACCATGAAAATTCCGGCGGGCACTCAGTCCGGTACCCCATTTAAGTTATCTAAACATGGCGTACCAATGAATAACGGTGAACGTGGTCCACATATTATCAATATTATAGTCGACACTCCCACCGGCCTATCGAAAAAACAAAAGGAACTACTCGAAGAATTTAAGACCGCTAAAAAACGCGGCTTCTGGAGCTAATCTTAAAATAATTTTTCATATTAACCCTTACTTTTTCAAATCCTAGGTAAGATTACTCGTGTTTTTGCACTAAAATTAAGCACGAGTACATTCACTTTAATGCTATAATTATTTACAGATGAAAGAAATCAAAAATTTTAAACCAAAAGAATCTAAAGTTACTGATCTTTTTCTGATTCTTGTAGCCTTTCTTTTGGTTTTTATTCTTTTTAATTCTGTTCGTGTTTCTGCCGACGCTCCTAAAATTAAACTCACAGATGATCAGCGTGGCGAACTCTCCATGAACTGTAGTTCAATCAAGTCTAGCCTCAAAAAACTTCAAGTTAGTGATGCCAAAATCCGCTCTCTACTTGGGGCTAATTACCAAACAATTCTCAATTCTTACATCACCCCCTTCAACCTTCGCCTTGTCAAAAATAACCAGAATCTCGGCGATCTTTCTGACCTACAAAGTAGTTTTGTCTTGCAAAAAAATGACTTTAGTTCACTTTATATTGCTTATAGTCAACAATTTGAAAATCTCCTTTCTATTGATTGCCAAAAAAATCCTGACGATTTCTACAATCAGCTGATCGTCACCAGGGAATCCCGCAAGGAGCTAAACCAAAAAGTCGAAGATCTTACCAAAACCGCAGAAAAATACCTTGCAGAGATTAAAAAAATTGAAATTGATGGCGAAAACATTCGTTTTACTCCAGAAAAAACCGACGCTACCAAAGCTTCAAGCATTACCAACCCTGCTAATCAAGTGGGGGGACGATAATTATGCCAAAAATGTCCTCTGGTGGTCGCAATCTTATGCGCTTAGGCTTAATCGCAACCCTAATTACCATTCTTACTACCACCATCTCTCTAGTTATCTATCACAATAGTGGCGACATTTATCTAGATCGCTCCCGCCCAGGTTTTTTACCGGAGAAGCACGAAGTCAAACATGACGACCAA
>CALKRO010000019.1 GCA_937990205.1 uncultured Candidatus Saccharibacteria bacterium
TGTCATCGGCGGACCTTACGGATTCTCGCCCGCGGTCTATGCCCGAGCCAACGAGCAGCTCAGCCTTTCGCGTATGACACTCTCGCATCAGATGATTCGACTGATGTTTACAGAGCAAATTTATCGAGCTTGTACAATTATGAAAGGCGAACCTTATCATCACGAATAAACGGCACTCTATTTGTAGTAAGTCGAAACAATAAAGGATAAAATAGATAATAAATCGTATGGCATTTATAGATTACTACAAGATATTAGGCATTGCAAAAGATACTCCGCAGGAGAAAATAAAGAGTGCTTATAAAAAACGTGCAAGGCAATTTCACCCTGACTTACATCCGGATGATCCTAAAGCCAAGGCAAAATTTCAGGCTCTGACTGAGGCGTTTGATGTCCTAAACGACCCCGAAAAGCGCAAGAAATATGATCAATATGGTGAGCGCTGGAAAGAAGCCGGCGCTTTCGGAGGGGCTGGTGGAAGTGGAGGCTTCGGAAGTGGTTTTGGAGGCAGTGCAGGTTCCTTTGACGATTTCGATTTCAGCCAATTCTCTGGTGGGGGCGGATTCTCTTCTTTCTTTGAAAATCTTTTTGGGGGCGGGAGAGAAATGCACTTCGGCGGTACAAATCGCTCTGCTAGATATACTAATAGTTCGGTAGACTACAATTTAAATCTTTCAGTATCAATAGATATGTACACAGCGCTGCTGGGCGGGGATATTATCTTGCAAACTTCAAATGGGAAATTGAAATTGAAGGTAAAACCCGAAACACAGAATGGAACTAAGGTGCGACTGAAAGGAAAAGGGTATGACAAAGGTGATGGTACGTTTGGAGATATGATTATAACGTATGACGTAAAGTTACCCAAGCATCTTTCAGAGCGCCAACGAGAATTGCTTAAACAAATGCGAGAGGGATAAAGTTGCATCGAACTCACTTTGTAACGCATAGCACTTGATATAAAATTCAGATAGACGAATTCAAATAAAAAATAAAGGCGTCCTTTCAAAGTATTGAAAGCTGACGCCTTTATTAAATGTCACTCTTTGATTACTTAATTCAATAAGCAAATAGGGGGAATTGCTGCATAATCTCGTTGACGTGAGCACGAACTTTGGCAATTACTTGCTCATCTTCAGGTG
>CALKRO010000020.1 GCA_937990205.1 uncultured Candidatus Saccharibacteria bacterium
AATGATTATCTTTTATTCCTTTTAATGCCTCTGTAGTATCATTCAAGATAGCCCCCTGAACCTTTCGAGATGGAGCCATATGTTCACCGACTTGTATATTACTCCTTACGCCGCGTTCAGATCTATCAACCCCACGCAAAATACCATTGAGCGTCATAAGGTATTTATAAGCACCATCACGATTTAACTCCTGTATCCTATTATCAAAAGCTTCCTCATTTTGACGTAATTCAGTTATCTTTGATAGCTCCATTAGTCTCTGAGCTTTCTCACCGTTACTTCGATGTCGAAGCTTATTTTCGTCGGTTTGCTCTATTTTATTACCTGAAAATGGTATATCTTTAAGAGCATCAAATTTTGCACTCTGATCATTGCTGTTTGACTGTTCGTAATTTTGTATATACTCCGACATAGGATACCACTTTATTTATTATAATAATACCACTAGATAGACCCCTATGTAAAGTTAACTATATAGGACACACTGTAGGATGTTATTTCAATTTCTAAAATTTCATAGTGGAGCAAAATTTTACCAAGTATCAGCCATATCAATATATGAGCATCCAGGAGAAACTAGTAAAAATGCTATAATAATGCTATGGAGACAATTAGAACAAGATCTTTTGAGAATGATGCTAATTTTGATAGCGAGCCAAAACACCGAGACTTTAGAAGAACTTTTGGGCAAAAGGTGGTAGAAATCTTTGAAACCACATCAGCCTTGGAGGATATAAATACGAAAAAACAAAAAGAATATATAAAAAGTATTCAAGAGGAAAGGGAGCTTCTAAAAACACTAGATTCTGAACAAAGTTATTTTCAAGATTACATCTTTTATATGGCAATCGAAGGGAATCCAGAGGCAAGCCAATTTATAAAAAATATACCAGGCTTAGATATGAGTAAGCCGCTAGTGGCTCAGTTACTAGAAAAAACTGAGGACGGTTCACAAAAAGTTTCAGATGAAACCCTAGGCAATATCTTAGAATTTTATCAAAGCGTTCTAAAGAACAAAGAGGGCGTATTCGCAGAAAAAACGAAAGAAATACAGTCCGACTATGAATCTAGCCTAAAGAGTAAAGTTGAATTCGGAAAATTACCCCGAGTACTGTACGAGAATTACGAAAAAGCAAAAACAAAAAATAATGGTTCCATAATTAATTCAGCTAGATTATTTGACCTAAGGCCAGTAATAGAAAATGGAGAGAAAAAATTTGAGCCACCATCAACAGCAGCATACATAGAACATCGTGGAGTCAACAATAAGGGAGAACTAATTGATTCTGAAGATACCAGAAAAATACTTTATAAAAGGTTCTTCTTGGACCCACAGCAAAAAAATATTTTGGGTTCTTTTGAAAATGTGATAAGCCACGAGTTGACACACGTAATTGCTGGAACAGAGGCCTCTTTTAATTTATTACCCAGTAAGAGCGGAAGCGTAGATATACCCTCAGAGAAAATGGATATTGAGGGCGAGATTACAATGGCTTTCAGGGAAGGTATGACCGAGGCTATAGGCCAAATGATGATGGATCCTAGCTCGGAAGCCGAAAACCATGACTTACGGTATTATCTCAATAGTAAAACTGGCGCATATCCAGGTGATAGAGAATTTTTAGCAAAACTAATAGACATAGACGATAGATGCAGAAGTGAAAATAAAAATCAGGACGAAGAAGCATCACTAGAAAAGCTTTTTCTAGAAGCATATGCCGAAACCGATGGAGATAAATATGTAAATACACTAAGGGATCGACTTTACTTCATTTTCAATAACTGGGAAGACGTCGTGAGAGATGAAGATTTTCCGGATACCTTACCAATAAGAGGTATGGATAGAAGTTGGCGGAATGCTTTTAGTCTTTATTTAGGTGAATTGGAATTAAAATATCAAAAATAAGGGAAACTATAATCGATTTATATTTCGGGTAATTTTTGACTTATTTTTA
>CALKRO010000021.1 GCA_937990205.1 uncultured Candidatus Saccharibacteria bacterium
GATTCGAACCTGCGAATGCTGGGACCAAAACCCAGTGCCTTACCGCTTGGCGACGATCCAATCTGTTATATTTTAGCACGAAAATTGATTTTTCACAATAAAATTGGTGCTAAGGTGGGTATCCTGCTGGCGATTTGGGTTTTTATGAGAGGTTGGGATTAAAATTAGACTTCGCAGTAATGTAGGGCGAAATTAGACTTCGTAATAGTGTAGGGCGCAGTTTGGATAAGGTTCGTCGATAATATTGTCATAAAGGAATGAGTAAAAAAGTTGTTCAGCGGTGCCGCCACGCAAAACAAAGTCAATCAGGCGAAGAAAATCACCGTGAGAAACGATTAAAATTGTGGCATCTGGGTCATTATTCTTAAATAATTCATTTTTGACAAAATCTTCTGCGCGGAGATACATGGAATGAATGCTCTCCATGTTAAATCTTTCACTATTGAAGCGATCTTTCCAGCTAATGCTGTGTAATTTTTGGCTATCTTTTCCTTCGAAAACGCCAAAAGCCCGTTCGACAAGACGACGGTCGTACTGAATATGGCAAAGATGCTGGTGATCGATATGTTGGGTTTTAGGGTCGAGGTGTCCGGTGACGATTTGGGCGGTTTTGCTAGTTCGCATCAGAGGTGAGGCGTAGCAGTAATCAAAATGCACATCCTTTAGTTGACGTTTGATCTTGAGGGCTTGTTTGACGCCAGTGGTATTAAGATTGGTATCGAGCAAGCCAGCGCTCACACCTTGTTTATTTGCATCGGTTTCGCCGTGCCTTAGAGTATAAATTTTCATGCTAATTTGCGGCTCCGTAATTATTTAAAAAATCTTTGAAGAAAGGTTGGTTTTCGTAGGTCTGATTATAGTCGAAATTACTTTCAGGCACTGGGAACGGCAGATTGGCATAGAGGGGTTGCCAGTAGTTAGAGTTATTCGAAAGTGCATTGGAAGTGCGAGAAGAGAGTGGGTTTTTTAAGAGATTACTTAGGCCAAGGCGCTTGGTGGCTTCGGAAAGGCCAGAGATTAGGCTATTACTATTTTCTTGATTAAACTGTTTAAGGTCTTCAATGAGAATTGGTGGTGAGGCCATGCGATGATGATAGGCGGTGCGAAGTTCGTCAACTTCTCCGACACATTCGAAAGGTTTCATAGTGTTATCGACGCCAAGTAAACCTTTGAAGGTGTTGAAAAGCTCAGGTTTTTTGAAGAGGTCTTCGTCATTGAAAAGAGATTGGAGGTATTGAGGTGGGACGAATGGGCAGAAAAGTAGATAAGAATTGGCACATTTGGCGCATTTACCACACCATTTGAGGGTGGAGTTTTGATTCTTTTGCTTGTAGTTTGCTTCGTTGCAGGAGCTGAAGCTGTAGCCATACTCTTTCCAGCATTTTTGGACAAAAAGTTCAGCAATTTTTAATTCGGTATATTGACGGATGATTGAGCCGACATGAAGTTCTGGTGAAAGATAGCGGCGCACGTATTCAGTGAAGAAACGTTCAGCGTCCCAGGTTTTTGACCATTGATGATTCACTGGTAAATCACCAATCATGGCATGAGGTTCGGCGCCCTCATGGCCAATGCTGGTGAGAACTACATTTTGATTATTTAAGATAGCCTGAATCAGGGCGAGGGCTTCGACAATAAAAGTAACCGGAACGTGACCGTTAAGACCGTGGGATTTTTGAAGGTGTGCGATATCGATCTCACGATAAACGATACTGGCGTTCATATGAGTGAAAGAATCACCTAGGGTGTCGATGACGTGAGGATGCGAGAGACTAGGGTCGCTGGTAACATACCAAGGCTCAAATGGAATGCTCTTCTCTTTAAGTAATTTCGCAACCAGTAGACTATCTTTACCACCAGATTGGAGGGCGAGGTTACCCTGACCATTGTATTTTACAGCTGGCT
>CALKRO010000022.1 GCA_937990205.1 uncultured Candidatus Saccharibacteria bacterium
CTCCGGCTGATAAAATTCACCCGATGCCTTTCCCGGGACTCAATATCGATAATCTACCATTCTTTACCGTGATTGCCGCCATGGCCGAAGGTCGCACCTTGATTCATGACTGGGTTTTTGAAAACCGTGCAATTTACTCCACTTATCTGACTAATCTAAATGCCAAGGTTGAATTACTTGATGCTCATCGCTTTTATGTCTCTGGCCCGACCAACTGGCGTGCTGCTGAATTGGTTTCGCCTCCAGCCCTCCGCCCATCCGTGGTACTCCTGCTCGGTATGTTGGCCGCCCCTGGCGTTTCTATTTTACGTAATGTCTATTCTATCAACCGCGGTTATCAAGATTTTGCGCGTCGTCTCAATCACCTAGGTGCCGATGTTAAACCGTTAGTTGGAATCTAATCCTTAGCGAGATAGTTTTCTTAGCTAAAAATACCAGTCCCATTGTAGTCTAAAAATATCGGGTCTCACGTGACCTGATATTTCTTTGTTATAATAAAGGTAATGCTTAATAATATTCAGCAAAATTTCAAGCGTTTCAAGATTCGCCATCTTTTGGCCCTGATTTTTTTGCTTGTCGTAGCTCTCCTCGCTGGCTTCATTAGTCAAGCCAATCAGACCTTCATGAACGCTAATTTTGTGAAAAAATATTTTAGCGAAAATCCCACCTACTACGCCATTAAGGTTTCTCAAACTAAATCCACTATTATCGATCGCTTTTACGGCTCTGGCACGCAAGAATTTACCAGCACGATGAATTCGGAAATTATTAATTTTGCGCAAAATCTTCCAGATAACCAGATCATGCCTGGTGAAGTGATGTATAATCTTCAGACGCTGCAAAATAACTTTCCGAAGCTGCTTAGTCAGCTTATTCTGCCCGAGGAATATCAAAAATACCAGAACCTCATCATCGATAATATCTATCAAATTCCGAGTACCATTGATCTCGAACAAACTTTGATGAATAATTTTTCTGCTAAAATCGATCACGCTCTCGCGGAGTCCGGTCAATCGATTAATCCCGCCGTGTTAAATGCCACTACACACTATCTTGTGCAAGTTTACCTGGGTCAACTCACCATGCATGATACCATCCATGAGATAAAACAAAATTTTGCAATTACCAAAAAATACATGGATATTCTCACTCTGATTATTCTCATTAGTTTCTTTACTCTAATTGTAATTAATTATTTCCTCTACGACTTAATGGGATGGCGAATTTTTATTTTTACCACCACCTTAGTTCTATTCCTCATCGGGCATCTCGCCTCCATGCCTATCTGTCAGCAAATGATTCAGCAGATATTTATCATTAAGTAGCGTATAATTAATCTATGAATCTTTTTACCGCTGAATTAAATCCCGCCCAAGCCGATGCCGTCGAAACCCTTTCTGGACCACTCTTAATCTTGGCTGGTGCCGGTTCTGGTAAAACTAAAACCCTCACCCACCGTATCGCCAATCTGATTACTCATGGGATTTTGCCCTCACAAATTCTCGCGGTGACCTTTACTAACAAAGCGGCCAGGGAAATGCGTGAACGTCTTTTTCATCTCTTAAAGCGAGCCTTGAAAGAAACCGATCAATATCCTGATAGTCTAAAATCTTTCTTCACTTCCGATCTTTTTGCAGCCACCGAGGTGCCGCGCAATTTTATGCCGTTCATGGGGACCTTCCATGGCATCTGTGTCAAAATTCTCCGTATGGAAGCCGAAAACCTTCACCTGGACCGTAACTTCCTGATTTATGATACTTCTGATCAAGA
>CALKRO010000023.1 GCA_937990205.1 uncultured Candidatus Saccharibacteria bacterium
CCTGCCACTCCGCCGAGAATCGCCACCGGCAAACCTGCCACGATTCCGATATTAAAAATATTTGAGCCCACGATATTACCAATTGCGATATCATATTCCCCTTTTTTCGTCGCAATCACCGAAGTCACCAACTCTGGAAGAGAGGTTCCAAGCGCCACAATCGTCAAAGAAATTAGCCTCTGACTCACGCCAAAATTTGCCGCAATATCCGAAGCACCCCTCACCACCAGGTCACTACCGAGAACTACAGCGAGTAAACCAAACACAATCATCGCAATTGATTTAGCTAGATTTACTGGTTCCCCCTCGTCTTCCTCTTCCACCTTATTCGACTTACGATTCAGCATACCGAAAAGATAATAGATAAAAATTCCGAAGAATAATAGTAAAATTACGCCATCCTGTCTAGTGAACAAATTTTCTGACAATCCGAACAATTTATCTGACAAAACCGCAGCAAATCCCAAAGTCATCAAGACCAAAACTGGGATTTCTTTTCGCACAGTCGCCGTCTTCACATGAAGCGCCCCCACCATTGCCGATACACCTAAAATCAGTAGAATATTTAGGATATTACTACCAATCACATTGCCGAGCAAAATATCACCCTTCCCCGCCAAGATTGATTGAATACTCACCGCCAATTCCGGTGCACTCGTACCAAAAGAAACAATTGTCAGACCAATCAACATCTTCGGCACCTTAAATTTTCTCGCCGTATCACTCGATCCGTCGACAAACACATCTGCACCTTTTATCAGTAGGACAAATCCCACCAACAATAAAAATGCACTAAAAATTAATCCCATTTTTATTTATTCTCCGTTAAACTCTTAATATTTTACCATGAGAATCTTAGTCTAACCATCTTTTTTTGGTATTCGCCTGCATAATTTCTGCTGTAACAGGCAGATATTCATTGACTGCCAAGTTTAATCTAAGGTCATACGCCTCAAATTCTTCATTTTCATATCTCGCACTGTGCATATAATAATAATTTCGTTCCATCCTTGATCGATAATTATTATCTTTCTCAATACCTTCAATCTGCATTCTAATATATTCCAAAGTAGCCGTTTCCGGATATCCCAATATCTTTCCTATCTGATAATTTGCCTCAGCCCACACCTTCTTATCTAAAACTTCACCGGATTCCGATACACTATTAAAAAATTCTCTATGCCATTTCTGTAATTCCAGGCACTCTCGAGCGGTTTTCGCCAAATACAAATATTCAATTTCCTCATTACTAAATTTATTCAACTTTTCTCGAACTAAATCTACCCCTAATTTATTCAAAATTTCAAGAATTCTCTTATTATCCAACAATTTACAATTGTTAATTTTGTCATTAATCAATAATGCTGCTGGTTTGAGATCAATTAATACTCCTAAAACTCCTGTCAAGAAAGAAACCCCCATCATTTTCTTCTCCTGATAAAAATAAAGGACTACCCCTTCTAATTCCCGTAAAAGATCAATATTCATGTCAGCAGTATAACATAAAAGCCACAAAAAAATCTCCTTTCGGAGATTTTTCTTAACAACTCAGCTGTGCAATTCATCGTCTGTTTTAGTAAGCTGTAAATCGTATCTTACTTACGTAAGCTATATTGTGTCTTAAGCTTATAAACACAATTACGACCGACCTAGATACATTAAACCTTAGTTTAATGCTCATCAAATCCTTCTCTAGAAAGGAGGTAATCCATCGACACGTTCTCGTACCGATGCCTTGTTACGACTTAACCCCAATCATCTCCCCCACCTTAGGCCGCCGAGGCGGACTTCGGGTGTTGGTGACTCTCATGGTTTGACGGGCGGTGTGTACAAGACCCGGGAACGTATTCACCGCAACATGCTGATCTGCGATTACTAGCGATTCCGACTTCAAAAAGGCGAGTTTCAGCCTTTTATCCGAACTGGGACCGGCTTTGGTGCGATTTGCTTCACATCACTGCTTCGCTTCGCATTGTACCGGCCATTGTAGCGCGATTCTAGCCCAAGGCGTAAGGGAAATACTGACCTGACATCATCCCCTCCTTCCTCCCCGTTACCGGGGC
>CALKRO010000024.1 GCA_937990205.1 uncultured Candidatus Saccharibacteria bacterium
CGGTGTATAGACGAAAAGCTTATCCGCAAACAAGTTGATCTTCAATTTCTTCATATCCACCTGTTTACCTTCTTTCAGTTGCGCTGCCGCCATCTGTAGCTCCGAAATCCAGAGTAAGTTCGTTGGCAAATGCTGAATCTTCCCCATCTTATAATTTTCCGTCAGCTTTTGCTCATTATAGAAAAAGCTCGCCGCGAGCCCCCGCTCCGCATATTCATGCATATCTTTCGTGCGAATCTGAAATTCCACAATCCGCTTATCTTTCGTAATCACCGTGGTGTGTAGCGACTGATAGCCATTCTGCTTTGGCATCGCCACATAATCCTTAATTCTACCCGTCATCGGCGTATAAAGCGCGTGAATAATCCCCAGCGTCAAATAACAATCCGTCACATCTTCCACAATAATTCGAAGTGCCGTCAGATCATAGACTTCATCGATATTCTGATTATATTTCGCGAGCTTCTTATGCAAAGAATAGACTGACTTCACCCGTCCATCAATCTCAAATTTAATCTTCTCTTCCGCCAATTTCTCGGAAACTTCTTTTTTAATCTTTTCTAGACTCTTCTCGGCAGATTTATTGCGTTCTTCAATCAATTTTTTCAAAAATTCAAAACGTTTCGGATCTACATATGAAAATGCAATATCGGAAATCTCCACGCGCAGTCTCCCCATATTCAAACGGTCCGCCAGTGGTGAAAAAATTTCTAGCGATTCCTTACCAATCTTCTTCTGCTTCTCTGGTGGCAAAGCCGACAAAGTCCTCAAATTATGCAAACGATCAGCTAGTTTGATTATCAAAACCCGAATATCTGCTCCCGTCGCAATCAAAAGTCTCAAGAGATTATCCTTCGTCGCCGGTAAATAAGTATCAATATCGCGCATCCCCTGTCTAGCCTTACCCAGTTTAGTCACGCCATCCACGAGAAATGCTACCGTTTCACCGAATTTTTCCTTAATTTCATCCAGTGTCACTCCGGTATCTTCCACCGTGTCGTGAAGCACCCCGGCGATCACCGTATCTTCATCCATTCCCCACTCACGTAAAATATTCATTACTGCCAGTGGATGGATAATATATGGTTCACCCGACTTTCGCTTCTGTCCCTCGTGCGCCTGGGTCGCAAAATCAATCGCGGCCTGTTCCCTCTCTGTTATTTTCGGTTGAACACATTTTTTACTCATTGTAATCTCGCTAATAATCTCTGTAATTCATCTTCATTTTTACAAGCAAATGTCACGCTACGACCCCTCACGCGCACCTTTGCTGCGTATTTTTCGCTCAATTCATTCTCTTGGTGCAGATAAACATTGGTTTTTAGCAAATTCGCCGAACTTTTCTTCTTATGCTCCGCGATATAACGCTCGACTTTACGTGCTGTCCAACCTTCCTCAATAATCATCGGCAAAATCTTCTTCACCATTTCCGGGTCCGCCGAAATCAAAGGTCGCATCACCCCCTCTGTTAACTTATGTTCGACCATCGCATGCTTCACTTCGTCCGGCAAATTCAAAAGTCGCATCGTATTAATCACCGATGAGGTACTTTTTCCCACGCGCTTCGCAATTTCCTCTGGCTGAAGATTGAATTGATTTTTCAATTTCGCATAAGCCGTCGCCATTTCAATCGCGTTGAGATCTTCGCGCTGCGCATTTTCAATAATCGAAAGCTCTAGTTGGTTTTGCGCGTCGAGAGTACGAATAATTGCCGGAATTTTTTCTAATCCCGCCATCTTCGAGGCACGATAACGCCTCTCACCCGCCACAATCTTATATTTATTACCCTCAGCTACCACCACAATCGGCTGCAAAACTCCGTGCTCGCGAATCGAGTCCGCTAGCGCCGCCAAAGCTTCCTCTGAAAAATCTTTACGTGGCTGATCGGTTTCTGGTGTAATTTTCGCTAAGTCTAGCTCCGTCAACTGACTCTTCGAGCTATCTTCCGACAAAGTAATATCAAAATCATCCTCTACGATATCCGTAGGAATTAAACTTTCAAATCCGCGACCCAAACCTTTTGCCATTTTCACACTCTCTTTTTCTTTTTACACTCTTTTTAATACTTCTTTTGCTAATTCCTTGTAAGCCTTCGCACCCTTACTGAATCGATCATAATCCCCCACTGGCACTCCGTGACTTGGTGCCTCCGCCAACCTTACATTGCGTGGAATTGTCGTCTCAAAAACCTTATCTCGGAAATATTTCTTAATTTCCGCTAATACCTGCACCGACAAAGAAGTACGCTTATCATACATCGTCGCGAGCACCCCTAATAATTTCAAGTTTGGATTCATCGCCTTACGTACTAATTTTACCGAATCCATCAGCTGCGCCACTCCCTCTAGAGCGTAAAACTCGGTCTGTACCGGCATCAAAAGATAATCCGCCGCAATCATCCCATTCACCGTTAATAATGAAAGACTTGGTGGCAGATCGATAATCACAAAATCATAGTTATCACGCACTTCATTAATCGCATTCTTCAACTGAACAAATTTTTTACTCAGCTTCGTCATCTCGACTTCAGCATTAGCCAACTGTGGCGTAGTCGGTGCTAAATCTAAACCCTTAAATTTAGTGTTCAAAATTATTTCTGATAATCGCCTCTCACCTAGAATTACTTCCGACATTGTATTCGAAAGTTCATTATTCAAATAATTGCGTTCAAATTGCGCCTTATCGATACCGAGTCCCGACGTCGCATTTCCCTGCGGATCAAAATCAATTACTAAGACTTTTTGTTTTTCTTTCATCAAATAGTACGCCAAATTAATCGTGGTCGTCGTCTTCCCGACCCCGCCTTTTTGATTTGTGATACAAATTACCTTCGCCATATCTATTTATATATTACCATAATATTCATAAGAATAATCATTATCACGACAAAAAGCCTCAAAAAAGACCCCGTAGGGCCTTTTTCTTATTTGATTGAAGTAATTTCAATCACACTGTATTTTTGGCGGTGACCAGTTTCTTTGTGGACACGCTTCTTTGAGTGGTAGCGGATTACGCGGATTTTATCACCAGCGATTTTCTCTTCTACTACTTTAGCTGAAACCTTGACACCTTTGACTTCTGGCGTACCAACGAGGGTTTTATCGCCATCAATTACAAGTAAAGCACCAGTTTCGAGCTCTTTAGTTCCTTCCGGGAGGAGGTCCACCCGTAGGGTCTCACCCTCAGCTGCGATATATTGCTTACCGCCGATGAGTACAACTGCCTTTTTCATAATATTCCTTAATGTATTATTAACTTTGACTATTCTAGCATATTTATCTCTTTTTTTCAATAACTAAGCCAAAAAAAGAACCCCGCTCTCATAGGGTTCTTTTTCGTACTTAATCGTCTACACGATTACATTAAATCGAAAGGGCTTTTATTCTTGATCTTCGTGTTGCTTTTCTAAAGCCTTAAGTTGCTTAGTCGAAGCAATGTAGTAAGCAGTACCAATACCAATCATGGCGGTCACCACCACTGCTAATACAGTTTCGGAAGCACCAGTGTGAGGAAGTTCCTTTGGTGTATTAGGAGTTTTTGGCTTATCTGCACAATCACGATGAACCGTAACCTTTACCTTACTATGAATCGTAGTATCGAGCACCGCGATAGCTGAATTATTGTAAGTTACCGTGTCGCCACATGGGAAGATTTTTTCGTCTTCAGAGAATTTTACCTTATAGGTAATGAAAGCTTCTTCACCGGCATTGTAATCACCGATATTAAAACCGTTCTTGAAGAGATTTTCTTTTTCAAAACCTGCCGAGCGAGGAGTCTTCAAGAAAGTCGTACCAGGAACTGCAGTCATACCAGTACCGAGCAAGTCATAAGCAGAAACTCCGCGTTGAATTGTCGTACCAGTGTTTTTATAACGCAATTTAAAGTCAATGGTTTCACCTGGAGCTACCGTAATTTCCGTACGGTAATCATTCATATTTTCCTTAGAAGCCATTTTTTCGCCAGTAAAACCAGCTTTATCTACTTTGATACGGAAATTAACATGGCCAGCAAATTCGTTACAGCCAGGAATCATTCCCCAGTAGCCCTTACTGTAACCTAAGAAGGTGCCGCCATCTTTGCCAAATAATGCATCATCATTCAAAATCGTACCATTAAGTGAACCGCTATTGGTAAGTTTCGCGGAATTTGGCACATATCGTAAGGAAACTGTCTCCTTTGAGTTAAGATATGCAGTACTCCAAACCGACTTAGGTGTGGCGTTTGAGGAAGTAATGGTTCCTTTAATCAAAGCCGCTTCGCCAGGATTGAGACGATCCGTAATCTTGTTCATGTACAAACGCACATTTTCCGCAATACCACGGCGATCACCTTCGTTTAATTTCGCTGAAGCGTTGTTGTGATAATAGACAGACACTTCATACTCAGCTCCTGCCTCTACGGTAACGTTATTCACGAATGGATCATGAGTCCCCGCCTTGCGCACTCGCACAAAGTTCGTTTCATTACCAATCTCCGGATTATCCGTCATTGAGTTAAAGGTGACATGATCTGCTGGATTTTTCCAGGTGTAAGTTGACCTGGTAGGTCCCCAGGTAGCCTCTTCGGCGTGCACTGGGCCTTGAATTTGACCAAGGCTGAACGCACCTGCGACCACTGCCCCAATCACTGGAAAGATACGGCGCGCAGAACTACGCATATCTTCCCAAGTTTTTGTTTTTATGTTTATGTTCATCGATCTCCTTTCGATTAAGATCCTAAACTCATTTTAGACTATTTTTAGTTTTTGTACAATATATTTGTTCAATTTTTATTCTTCTCTAATGAGTAATTTTATTACTCACTTACCGAAGTTTCTACTGTACGAGTTTGACCAGATTCATGTGCAGTTGTGTTATCAGACTTTGCTGCAGACATTAAACCGTCCTTGTCTTCTGCAGTAGAAGTCTTATCTCCTGCCGAAACTGATCCCTCTGGGGTGGATTGTTCTGGACGAGTTTCCGGAGGCAATACTGAACGATTTTCTGCATCTGCTTGTTTTTCCGTAGCTACACCTTCTTGGTGGACAATTCCTTGACTGTTATCTTGGAAGGTCCAAGTGGTATTTGGATTAGAGTTTTGTTCAATACTCTCTTTCACCATTGCATCAAATTGTGCTTTATCGGTAACTTCGCTACCTGGAAGATTGGTCTGAACATTAAGATCATTCGTCCCTTCTCGATTGGTAAAGCCCGCTTCTTTTACGACTTCTCCTAATTTAATATCGTCCTCGTTAGCTGATGCCGTATTAGTTTTACCATCATTTACATTATTTTCAGGAGTCTTTGGGTTCCCATTTGGTGTAGGTGCTGGTGGTGTCTCATTCTTTGGCTTAGGAGCTGAAGTTTCATTTTTCGGAGCCGGCTTATCATTATTTGTTTCAGTATTTTCCGGAGTATTTGTTAGCGTTACATCTACATTAGTCTTTTTCTGATTAAAGTGAAGTACAGGAACATCCTTAACGTCAAGAACATAGCCATCTTGTCCAGCACAGTCTTCAAGAACAATACAATGTCCCGATTCCATCTTAGCCATTCTTACGTCAGCATTATCGGTCGCCTTAATAACCCCAAGCTTTTTCATCATTTTCTCTTTAATGCCGCCTAACTCATTCTTATTGAATATATCTTGGCCATCTTTTTCACCGTATAGATAGAAGACGTCATGATCATGCACTACACCATTCATATCTCTTGCGATATTAATCTGGAAGTTACCATCACCACCAACCTGTGTAGCAAAACATGATTCATAAGGAGTCCCAGCCTTGAGTGTACCAATCTTAGGAGTTGCACCATTCCAGAACTCAGCTAATGCTTCATTTACTTCATGACGAATAGCGGCTCTTGATTCATCATCACCATTTTGAATCATATTAGTAATTTCATTTACATCTTCATATGAATCAATATCACCGAATACACCTAAGTTAGCACCAGTATTTGCAAGAATATGTGGGTTACGCAATGCTTCGTTTAACATATTCATAGCCTCAAAGCCCATCGCTTCTTCAGAAGCGCCTTGTTCTTTCATTTCTTTCAATTTTGACATATCCATGTAGCCAAAATCGTTCAAATGACGGTTTGGATTTGTAAATTCAGGAGCACTCGTATCAACCTCATTGCTAAGTTCAACGGTCTTTTCAACTCCATCAACTATTACGTTGTAAGAAACTGTCTCATTCAGTTTTTCGTTTTCTGAGCCATCTGTTTCACCACTAGCATCATGTTTCTCAAGAGCTTCCGCAACATTACCATCGGTGTCACCGTTATTATCCTTATCCATGCCTTGTTCGACAGCAGTATTATTATGTGCACCAAGCTTGTAGCCACCGTAAGCTGCAAGACCAACAGCTGCAATGATACCAGCACCTAATAAGATTTTCCTAATCCCCTCACCGTGTTTCTTGATTTTCTCAACTACACTAGCGACGAAACCTTTTTTCTCTTTTGAATCTTTTGATCCATCTTCTGGATTCTCCGGATCATCCTTCGGATTATTTTCACCAGTGCCTGGATTAATTAACTGATTACCCTTTTTTACTCCTTCTCCAGGAATAATTGCTGGAGGAAGCTCCACAGTCTGCTTTGGGCCGTTTTCACCTTCAAGGCTCGTCATACCGGCAGCTACTCCACCCATCTTATCTTTGACAGTTGGCTCGAATTTTTCAATCGTATCTTCGCCAGTAAGCACATTAAATTTGCTCAGGAATGAACCTTCTACCCCGCTCATTTGTTCGCCCTTTTGAATCTTTTTATATTGATTCTGTGCGAAATCAAAAGCGATTTCCTTCTTATCGGCATTCTTGATTTCATTCATCTTCGCTTCAGCTGCAGCAGATGCACCCCATGCCGCATCAATTTTTTGATAGTCTTCAAAAGTTAATTTTCTACCACCAGCTTTTAATTCACGAGTTAGCTTAATTGCTTCTTTATCAAGCTTATTAAATTTTTCAGTCGCAGCATCGAGAGCTTCATTTGTATTTTTCTTATCTTCAGCTGAAAAAGCTTTCGACAAAAATTCTCTCTCCGCCAGGTTAGCTTGCATTTTATAAACTTTTTCCTTAAAGCGAAAATCATTAACGCCAAGGTCAGCATCATTGCCTCTGCGTTCCTTAATCGCATCAAGGCCTTTTCTCGCCAACATCTTTTTTCGTATCATTTCCTGGTATTCTGGAGTAGCCTGAATTTTGGCCTCAAAATCACTAATCTGGTCAAGACTGCGCTTCATCAAATTTTCCATCGGCACTAGACTACCTTCGCCACCATCGCGCATGTATTCAAGAGCATTTTTCTCTTGTTTATTCAGATTATCTTTATATTCACGAATCTCTTTTTCATTCATCAGACCAAGACCGGCTTGCATTTTCAAGAAAGTGTCCGCCTCAAGCTTAACTTGATCAAATTGATGACGTAATTCAATCTTACGGTCATTTTCATTTCTTTCGGCGTCTTTAGATGTATCAGCTTCATGATTATATTGCTCTTCACGCAAATCATGCTGCTCCTTGTAATATTTCTCCCTAGCTAAACGCTGAGCCTCAAGAGCTTGAGCTTTTTCAGATTCAGATTTTTCTTTGCGCCAATCAATATAACCTTGTCTGTTCACATTAACTTCAGGTTTCTCAGTCACGTCAGGCATGCCTTCACTATTATCATTATTTCCACTCGGCGCGAAATTCATATTTCTTACACTCATTATGCCTCCTCCTTAGCATTCTTTAAGTAATTCTCTTTAAACTCGTCCAATGCCTTTTCGGTTACCGACTGTACATCAATACCTGATTCTTGGATGATCTTCTGGACTTCATTAAAATCTGGTTCAGCTGCATCAAAAAGCTCTGAAATCTTATCTACCAAGTAATCCGGCAAATTCATCAAGATTTCACTCAAGATAGCTTCTTGCATTTTCATCTTTAAATCTTCACGCAAACGATCATTCACGCGGACACCCGCTTCACTCATCATTTTTTCGATGTATTGATTCATCAATTCATCCTGCGCTTTTAAGTTATCACCCTGAAAATCAGGCTGGATCTGTCCAACCTCCGGTGAAAAAGTATTCGTATCAGTCATGTGGAGACCTTTCTTTTTTATTTTGAAATATGACCTTATGCCATAAAGATAACGCTTATTTATCAGATTGTCAATAATATTTTTGTTCAATTTTACCTAAACTTATAGAGGCATAATTGAACACTTAATTTTCTATTTTGAACACAAATTTTATAAAATCCCACTCACAACAAAAAATAGCCGCCAAAAAGCGACTATTTTATTAATCAGGAAGAAGTTTCTAGCTAACTTAGCTAATCATCGAGGAAAT
>CALKRO010000025.1 GCA_937990205.1 uncultured Candidatus Saccharibacteria bacterium
AACCACGGAACCTCACGGGGGGGGGGGGGGTTTAATAGAGAATTAAAGTTTCTCGGATTATTTTTAGCTTTTATTTCTTTTTCTAATTTGACTTTTAGTGACAATACGTTTGCTTTATATACTCCGACGCTTTCGGCTTCGGTGGATCAAGCGAATTTGCAAGTGAACGGAAATCGAGTAATAAACTCTACTGATAAAACTACAGAGATTCCGTTCAATTTTACGGTAAATACAAATAATCGTACCGGATACACGGCGACACTTAGTACTGAGACAGAAAACACGGCTTTAACAAATGTGGGTTCCGCTTCTAGTACGAAAATTGATTCAATCAGTAATATTTTGTCTTTAAATAATCTACCAAACAATACTTGGGGTTATAAGTTTGGTAGTTCCACAAAATATGCGCCGATTCCAGCTTTGTCTACACCGGCGCAAATTTTACAGACCGCAGAGAAGACCAATGGAAATGAATCAAACCAGCTGAGCATTGGCATGAAATTAGCAGATAATCTTGAATCTGGAAATTACCAGAATAAATTAATTCTGTCTTTTGTTTCGAATCCATACACCATGCATGCTTTAATGACGACGGGGATTGATTTTAATACAAAAATTAAAACTTTTGAAACGGGCGAAAATAGGATTGAATATATTTCGCGAAGTACGACAGCTCCGAGCTCTGGCGTAAATACCGTAAGTCTTGAGGATGGGGTTAATTCGGATTACGAAATTAAGGCTTGGTATGATGCGGCGACTAAGACAGTGTATTACTATACGGAAGCTGAGAAAATTTTTTTGAATGATGATAGTAATGCAATGTTTCATAGCCTAGTGAATCTAAAGTCACTAGACGTGGCGAGTTTTGATACATCGAAAGTGAGGGGTATGGGAAACATGTTCTTTGGTGATGAGAAACTCACCACGCTAGATTTATCGAATTTCGATACACAGAATTTAACAAATATGGATAAGATGTTTTATGGGATGTCGAATCTCACGAGTTTGAATATTGGTTCTTTTGATACTTCGAAAGTGACGAACATGGATTCGCTATTTTATGGCATGGTGAATATTGAAAATATTAATGTGTCGAATTTTGATACGCGTAGTGTGACGAACATGAATCATATGTTTTCGAGCATGCATAAGTTAAAGCAATTGCAACTGCCTGCAACCTTTAATACTTCAGGTGTAACCGATATGGGGTATATGTTCTATAATTCGAAAAGCTTAACGAGTTTAGATGTCTCGATGTTTAATACGGAAAAGGTGACAAATATGCGTGAAATGTTTGGTTATTTGGAATCGGTGACGAATCTTAAATTTGGCAGTGGTTTTAATACGAAGAATGTAACGGATATGTATGGCATGTTTGGTACACTTTGTAGTATGCGGGAATTGGATCTTTCGGGAGCGGTATTCGATACGGCGGAAGTGAATGATTTTGATGCAATGTTTTCGGTATTTGGCTGTACTTCGGGTGTGGGGGTACTAGAGAAAATCTATGTGAATAACGATTTTGATTTGACGAGTGCGAAGATCTATAAGGCAAGTAATCCGACATCGAATTTGGATATTTTTCATAAACAACCATTACTGCGCGGAGCGATGGGGTCGTATTGGACTAATCCAGGCGATGCAAATTTTGATGGTTTGAGGATTGATCGTGCTGGGGTGAAGGGATACTTTACACGCAAGCCGTAGGCGATGTGAGTTTTATTCCGTCTTAACCTGTGATAAGATAAAAGTAATGGTGCAATTAGGTGTAAAAATAAACAAAGGTCGGGGGATTTTTGAATTTTTCTTTGCAAAGAGTCAGCCGGAAGCGGATAGGGAATGGGTGGCGGAAAACCAGCTGAAAATGGCACGAATTTTTATGGCGGG
>CALKRO010000026.1 GCA_937990205.1 uncultured Candidatus Saccharibacteria bacterium
TAGTGGTGACAGAGACGACCCAGTCACGTGGAGTTGGGGTGAAGCTGAGGGTATTCGAGGAGACCACAGATTGGTAAAGAATGTAAATATAGGCAATAGATTGTACGACGGCGAGAGGCACGGCGAGCATACGAGTCCACTGATTAATCTTACGACGACCAGTTTCGCCATCTTCGGAAAGCTCTTCGAGGCTAGGAATAGCTTTACTAAGGAGTTGGAAGACGATGGAAGAGGTGATGTATGGAGAAAGCCCGACCAAAATAATGGAGAAGGAGGCTAGGCCACCACCTGAAATTAAGTTAATGAAACCGGTGAAATCTGACTTGGAGATCAAGCTGGAAACGGCATCCTTAAAGGTCTTAGCGTCGCCCATTGGCACTGGAATATGTGCAAGCAAACGGTAAGCTACCAAAATACCTAACACGGTAAAAATGCGTTTCAGCATGTCTTTGTTTTTTAGAGATTTCAAAATCGTCTTAAAATGCATGGAATCCTCTCTATTTATTAATCTATCTTACCATGTTTACTTAAGTTTTTAAAGATAAAAAATAACCCCCGTATCTGCAGGGGTTATTCTAGACTAATTAGTCGTTTTGCTTTTTTAAGCGCTTTGGTACTGGATTCTTGGTGAATGAACCACCAGCTTTTTTGAGCATCTCGAGACCAGATTTTGAAATGAACTGAGTTTCGAGATCAATTTTGCTGTTAAGTTCACCACGGGTGATAACCTTGACCTTGACGAATGGGCTAGAGATAAGACCATTTTCGAAAAGAGTGAAGTTATCGACTTTGCCGGAAAGGGCGTTGAGAACGTCGGTGTAGACGACTTCAGCCTTAGGATGGATAGACTTGAAACCTTTGAGCTTAGGTACAGCTTGCATCATAGCGCGCTGACCACCCATGAAGGTAGCAGGCATTTTGCGGTGACCAGTACGGGCCTTTTGACCCTTAGTACCACGACCAGCAGTCTTACCACGACCGGCGGCGATACCACGACCAGCACGGGTTGGACGGGTATTAGCTTCAACGATTAGATCATTGTATTTCATTACTTGCTCTCCTTTTCTTTGGTAGCAGTAGTATTCCACTTAGAACGTGGAACCTGAGCTTTAAGACCATCGATAACGGCGTAAGCGATGTTGACCTTGTTGGTAGAACCGAGAGACTTAGAAATCAAGTTCTTGATACCAGTTAAACCAATCACGGAACGAACGATGCTTCCAGCGATAATACCAGTACCAGGGGCAGCTGGTTTCATCAAAACGTGAGCACCGGTAACTTTGGTTTCCACTTCGTGGCAAATAGTTTCGCCAGACATGTGGAAGGTTACCATGTTTTTCTTGGCTACACGGGTAGCTTTTTGAACAGCGGAGGTAACATCGGCGCCTTTAGCGACACCTACACCAACTTTGTTTTTCTTATTTCCAATAGCAACAAGAGCCTTGAAGCGCATACGGCGACCACCTTTAACAGTGCGAGAAACACGATCGATATTGATGGTAATCTCTTCAAATTCCTTTGGTGCAGCTTCACCACGGACGCGATCACGGCGATTATTGCGGCGCATTGGGCGACCAGCCATATCGCGAGTTTGCTTGGTGGCAGCGACATCGTCAGACATTTTGAGGGTGCCAGCTTTGTTCACTACTTTTGGTTGCTTAGGAGCGGTAGAATTTGCTTCGGCCATATTAGAACTCCAATCCTTCCTTACGAGCTGCATCGGCTAGAGCTGACATGCGGCCAGCGTAGGCGAAAGCACCACGATCGAATACAACTTTTGTGATATTTGCTTTTTTAGCTTTTTTGGCAATTTCTTCACCAATCTTAGCGGCTTTTTCAGTCTTGGAACCGGTTAGCTTGGTGCCAACAGTGGTAGCGGAGACTAAAGTAGTCATGGTGTCGTCATTGATGATTTGAGCAGAAACGTGAAGATTACTGATGTTAACGCTCAAGCGTGGGCGAACTTCAGTACCATGAATTTTTGCACGGGTACGTTTTTGGCGATACAACTTATTCATTATTTCTTTCCTGCCTTTCCAGCCTTGCGAAGGATTACTTCGTCAGCATATTTAATACCTTTACCCTTGTATGGTTCAGGTTTCTTGAAGGCGCGAATTTCAGCAGCAACTTGACCAACTTTTTGTTTGTCAATGCCAGAAACAACGATTTCCATCTTGTTAGTTTTTAATTCGATACCTTCTGGGGCTACGTATTTCACTGGGTGGGAGAAACCAAGAGACATCTCAATTTCTTTAGGACCACCGGAAAGACGATAACCGACACCATTGATTTCAAGTTTTTTCTCGAAACCTTTGGAAACACCAGTAACGGCGTTGTTTAGAAGTGCGCGTTGTAGACCATGCCAGGCACGAGCTTCAGCTTCGTCATTCTCACGAGTAACGATGATCTGACCGTCTTCGACCTTAGTCACAACGAATTTTTGTACAGGAACCTCGAGTGAACCCTTTGGTCCAGCAACAGTAATGAACTGTTCGCCGACCGTGATTGTCACTCCTGCAGGAATCTGTACAGGTTGTTTTCCGATACGACTCATATCTTCCTTTCAATTAATATTCGGTTAATTTTAACATAATTTAAGGCTTAATTCAAGATGAAAAATAAAAAAACTGGATGGCCTGGTATATAATAAAGATATGAGTAAAATAAATGTCTTATTGGCCAATGCGAATGGTAGTCTGGATGAGAGTAAGGAAACTATTTTGGCGGCAGTAAAAGAAGTTGAGTCTTATGCTTTTCCAAGATTAAAAATTGATTGGGATATTGATGTGGTGATAGCTAGGAGTGCTTATTCATTAATCATTCCAGAAGATGGCGTGGGTGGATATACTTATGCGAGTAATTTTATTGTTTCTGCCTTAGATTTAAAGACTATGTCGATCTCGCGTTTTAAAGAGATGTTGGTTCATGAACTTGGTCATGCTGCGCGTTGGGGGAAGAATGACGAATGGATGAATACATTGTTTGATGGGATGATTTCGGAAGGGGTTGCGACGTATTTTGGTACAGAATTTGCAAAGAATAATAGTGATAAGCAGTTTTTTACTAAAGCCATGCTGGAACGCAGTGACGAAGAAAATGAACGTATTCTAAATGAGCTTCGCGGTAATCTTGATGATAAAAATTATGACTACCAAACGATTTTCTTTACTGGTAACGATAAATTACCACGCTGGTCTGGCTATTCGTTAGGATATTATTTGGTGAAGAAATATTTGAAGAAAACACACAAGACAATCGAAGAAGCATTTGCTGATAAATATGAAGATTTTAGAATTGTGCTTTAGATTTTCATAAAAAATACCCCCTCCTTTCGGTGAGGGGTCGGTGAAGCTTAAGTTCAAGGATTTAACGGCGATAATCCGGGCGATCGGACTTCATCATCCTATGCGCAAGCTGCATAATCTCCCATTTGTCATTAATCTTAACTTTATGACAGTAGTAGTTCTTGCCGGTGATTTTCATTTCTTTGTCATTAATTAATTGAACCCGATATTCGTCACGTTTTTCTTGAATTTTTCTGATAATAGCCATCTTCCCCTCCTTGATAAACACAGATGTAAACTTCGTTATGAAGTAAGTTGCATTAAACTGTTAGTTTAACTGAATATTATTATACATTTTTAAATTTTTGTGTCAAAAAATTACCCCCTCCGGATGGAGAGGGCTTGGTGAAATCTAGTTACATTTTATTGCTTCAAATACGATAGGTACTAAAAATAGACTTAGTATTACGAAGGATGCGAGTGTGCCATATTCAGTTATTGTAGATGGTTGAGAAAAAATACTATAGAATAAGTAAATAATCAATGCTACAGCAAATAAACCTGAAATGATCATCATAAAAACATCCAATTTTTCATTAAAATTATTCTTCATAATAATTCCCCCTTCTATAAATAGAAAAATTTGTTTCGACAATTTAATTGGTTGGTTTCACCAAATTTATAAGTTACAATCAAAGAGTCAAATCTTTGATTGTTATATTGTATCATTTTTATACTTATTTGTCAATCTAGTTTATGCTTAAATTATTTTTTGTCAAAAAAATACCCCCTCCGGAAGGAAGGGGTGGTTAGGATTGGTCTAGATTAAGACCAGAGACGCAGGTCCGATAAAATATCCCGAAACCAAGTAAGCTTTCTTTTTTCACGTCTCAAGGTGTAGGGTTTGACTGGTTCGGGCGGTGGTATTGGAGGTAAATTACTGAAAAGCTCTGGATAAACTACGGATATCTGGGTTCTGAATGCGTAGTTAACCATTGTGTTAAAGATTAAAACCGGAATTTCTTCTCCGCCAAAAGTGATTAGGAAGGGATCACCAAAACATGCATCGACGACAAACTTAGAGGATCTTCTTCTCACATGATTTTTGATGATTTGGCGTTTTTCCAGCGTCGTAAAATTGATACGACGAATATAGGCTGGAGCGTCAAGCTGTCTAGTGTATCGACGATTTTCGATTTTTAGCACGTCTAGATCTTGAAGAATCTCCAATTGGGTAGCAATCTTAAGTCCTTGTAAATGGAAGCCAGCAGGAATTTCTGCTTCGTCAACTTGCTTGGTCATTAAGTCGTTAATAATGGAGTAAATCGGTAAATTAAGGGTCTTATTATCCGAATGGACACTATGTTTAATAGACCATGCATTGACTATTCTAATTTTGCCTGCCATGATGTCCTCGTAGATTTGATTTTTACTGAGCAACATGGTATTCACCTCTCTTTCTGAAAGATGTGATGTCCTAACTTAAAGTACATATTCTTCGGACGAGATACAGATTAATTTTAGCTTATTAGGTGAGTATTTTCAAATTATTAATAAAAGTGTCCGGTTATAGATCATAGGATATTCCATACTGTTATTGAAGCTTTGGGTTTTGCTTTTTTGATAATCTATATTATAATTAACAGGTCTTGAATTTTATTCAGATGAACTTTGTAAAATTGGTAAAGTTAGATTATCGAAAGGGGGATTTTATGGATAATCGAAATGGAAACATGGGAATCGGTACGTCTAACCATTCTCAAAATAATTGGACGCGAAAATTATGGCAGAGATTCTTTAGGTTGCTTATTAGCTGTACCTTTGCCGTCGCTGTTGCTCGAATTTTACTTATAAATAGCGGGATTCCACTAAGTTATATTTGGCAAGTCGTACTTAGTTGTATTTTTGGCAACTTATTAGCTACTGCCGACCTTAATTCCACGGGAATTTATCTTTTCAGATATGGAATGAATGCACCTAACTACGGAAAGCGAACTAAAGTTTTCCTACTTTTAAGAATTACCATAGTCGGTGCGGCCATAGCATTAAGGTCGTTTAGGCTGATCGACACCGCAATACTTGCCGTGATAGCAACTTTTGTTATTGTTTTGCAATGGTTCGCTAGAATTTATGATGATCGCAGGTCATTGGTTACCGGAGAAGAAGTTTGGTGCATTTCGCGTCGAGAGTGGATACCCACAATAATTTTACTTGTGGTTTTAAACTTAACTTTCGGCTTATCTTCAGTGCTTTGTCTTTTGATTATGTTCTTGTATTCAATTGTACTTTATTGCTTCTAACTTACCGACGCCCCTTCTGGATTCAGAAGGGGTTTTTGTTTATGAATATTTATTTAAATTTCTCATAAAAATAAGGCCAGGAGTTCTGACCTTATTTTTTTCTAGTTTATTACCAAACCTTGACTAAGATTTCACCACCGAGGCGAGCTTTGCGAGCTTCCTCACCAGTCATGATACCTTTTGAAGTCGAGACGAGGATGACACCACGACCGGATTTGACCTTTGGAAGATCATCGGCGGAAGTGTAGACACGGCGACCAGGTTT
>CALKRO010000027.1 GCA_937990205.1 uncultured Candidatus Saccharibacteria bacterium
GTGGTTTTGCTTCTTCGATAGAGAAGTCAGCGATAAACTTGGTTTTCTTGAGACCTTCTAGTACAGCAAGCTTTAGTTTAGAAGTTGGTACAACAATCTCGTTTTTGTTGACGAGAATAGCATTGCGGATACGAGTGATAAGGTCGGCAATTTGATCTGTTGATTGTAATGACATATCTTATCCTTTCTACCAGCTACTCTTTGTTACACCAGGGATTTCACCCTTGCTTGCTTTTTCGCGGAAGCTAATACGGCTGAGACCGAAGCGGCGCATGTAGCCGCGTGGACGACCGTCGAGCATATCACGATTTTTTAACCTAGTTGGGCTGGAATTTTTTGGTAGCTTCTGAAGACCTTCGAGGTCGCCAGCGGCTTTAAGTTCAGCACGCTTTGCTTTGTACTTATCGTACATTTTTTGACGCTTGAGGTCACGGAGTACTGCAGACTTTTTGGCCATGTTATTTGTTCTCCTTTTTCTCGAATGGCATACCAAATGCCTCTAATAATTTACGGCTAGCTTCTTTTGAACCGTTCTTGATGATGAAAGTAATCTCAAGGCCGTGAAGAACTGATGCATCTTCGAAGGTAATTTCTGGGAAGACGGTTTGTTCTTTAAGACCAACTGAGTAGTTGCCTTGTTCGTCAAAAGATTTGCTAGGTACGCCGTGGAAGTCACGAACGTGTGGCAAAGCAATGTTAATGAAGCGGTCAACGAATTCATACATCTTATCGTTACGTAAGGTGGTAAGGTAACCAACTGGGGCGCCCATACCTTTACGAATTTTGAAGGTAGCAATAGATTTCTTTGCTAGTCTAGAGGTGGAAGCTTGACCGGTAATCTTAGCAAGAGTAAGAGCTACGGTTTCGGTGTAGTGCTTATCTTCACGCTTTTTACCAACACCACAAGATACGATGACTTTTTCAAGCTTTGGTACTTGGTTGATGTTCTTGATGTTAAGCTCTTTTTCTAGGTCTTTTACGATTTTGTCTTGGTATAAGACTTTCAAACGTGGGGTATATTCAGCCATGATTATTTCCCTTCTTTCTTGAGATTGGAAAGATCGATACCGACGTGAATATCTTTCTTACCACCCTTTGGATTAAATTGAGTGGCTTTGATGTGACGCTCGCGAATGCCGATACCTTCGATCATTGCTTTGTGAGCGGCACGATCCATTTTGACGATTTTACCAGTCTGACCTTTGTGGTCGCCGGCAATGATTTTTACCATATCGCCAGATTTCAAATTCTGTGCCATATTATAGAACCTCCGGTGCTAAACTGATAATCTTGTTGAAGCCGAGTTCACGAAGCTCACGTGGGACTGGTCCGAAGACACGAGTACCCTTTGGAGTTTTGTCGTCGTTAACGATGACTGCGGCGTTGTCGTCGAAGCGGATGGTAGAACCATCAGTACGGCGAATTTGGCCACGAGTACGGACGATAACGGCACGAACTACTGCTTTTTTCTTAATATTGCCTGTAGGAGATGCGTCCTTTACGCTGGCGGTGACAATGTCACCAACACGAGCGTAACGAGCGCGAGTTCCACCGAGGACACGGATTACGCCAAGTTCCTTGGCTCCGCTGTTATCTGCGACAGCTAATCTAGTTTCCTGTTGAATCATCTTAGTTTTCCTCTCCTTCTTGATCGCCAGTAACTTCAGACTTTAATTCGACTGAGTCGTGGGATTTTTCAAGAATTTTGACGAGTTTATAAGTACAAGTCTTTGAGTAAGGACGGCAGGCGACGATTTCTACCTTATCACCAAGCTTAGCCTCATTTGCTTCATCATGAGCGGTGTACTTACGGGTGTGTGAGTACTGCTTGTGATAAAGTGGATGAGTTTCACGGCTGGTAATGGAGACGGTGACGGTCTTATCGCGCTTATCAGAGGTAACTACTCCTTGAAGTGTTTTTGCCATACTTAGGCTCCCTTTCCTTGATTAATTAAAGTTAGTGCTTTGGCAATTTCTTTGCGCAAAGCTTTGATACGATGTGGATTTTGCAAGGTGCCTTCGTAGAGTCCACGCTTAGCTTCGAGAAGCTCTTGCTTTAGTTCAGCGACGGTTTTAACCTTGGCGGTTTCAGTTTTCTTGTCAGCCATGATTAAATTTCACCTTTCCTTACAAATTTACAACGTACTGGAAGCTTGTGAGAGGCAAGACGAAGTGCTTCTTTTGCCTGTTCTTCAGTGACTTCAGCCATTTCGAACATCACAGTACCAGTTTTAACTTTAGCTACGTAAAACTGTGGTTCACCTTTACCAGAACCCATTTTCACATCAAGAGGTTTCTTGGTGACAGGGGTGTGTGGGAAGATGCGGATCCAAATTTTACCACCACGCTTAATGTAGCGGGTAATAGCTTGACGGGCAGCCTCGATTTGGCGGGAATTGATGCGTTCATTGTCGAGAGACATGAGACCAAATTCACCAAAAGCGACAGTGTTACAGCGAGTAGCTACGCCATCATTTTTGCCTTTTCTAACCTTACGGTGCGCAACGCGACTTGGAAGTAAAATAGCCATATTTATTTTTCTCCCTTATAAATCCAAACCTTAACACCTACGATACCGGCGATGGTTGGAGCGTGATGACAGTAGAAATCGATGTCGGCACGGAGAGTATGTAGAGGAACTGAACCCTCGATGAATTTCTCACGGCGAGACATTTCGGCGCCATTAAGACGGCCAGAAACTTCGACACGAACACCTTTAGCGCCTGCGGTCATGGTAGACTGAGTAGCCATCTTGACTGCGCGGCGGAAGTTCATACGCTTACCAAGTTGGAAACCGATATTTTCAGCAACGAGCTTGGCGGATAATTCAGGTTTCTTAACTTCTTCCACGTTGAGGCGGATTGGTTGAGAAACGAATTTTTCCAATTCTTTCTTTAATTCATTAATACCAGCACCTTGTTTGCCGATAACTGCACCAGCCTTAGCGGTACGGATAGTAACCGTAGTGAGGTTGTCAGTACGTTCGATTTCGATGCGGGCAATGGTTGGGCGAGCTTTGAAACGGTTTTCAATAGTCTCGCGGATCTTGACGTCTTCGATTAACCATTTTTTGAAATCAGTGTTTTTAGTGAACCACTTAGAGGCCCAATCTTTACTGATTTGAAGGCGATAAGAAACCGGGTTTACTTTTTGACCCATTACTTGTCCTCCTTAGCTGATTCTTTTTTAGCTTTTTCTTCGCCAGCTACTTCAACGAAGATGTTGCTGCTAATCTTCTCAAATGGAAGAGCGCGACCGCGTGATGCAGGAACAAAACGGCGGATGCGGGTACCAGCAGTAACAGAGATACGAGCGATGCGGATAGTCTTAGGATCAATTGAAACACCAGAGTTAATAAGGTTAGCTTTGGCAGAATCAATAGCCTTCATGACTGGACGTGCAGCGCGGCGTGGGGTGTGTTCTAGGATAACAAGAGCGTCAGCGACGTAGCGATCGCGAACGAGGCTAGCGACAACATTGGTCTTGCGTGGCATAGAATCTACACCTTTAATGTAAGCGTGTGCAAAATGAGTGGACATTATTTACCTCCCTTTACATCAGCTTTTTTACCACCATGGCGTTTGAACTTGCGGGTTGGAGCAAATTCACCAAGCTTGTGTCCGACCATATTTTCGGAAACGAAGACTGGAACGTGGACTTTGCCGTTGTGAACAGCGACAGTGCGACCAACCATTTCTGGGAAGATGGTTGAGTGGCGAGCCCAGGTTTTAATCACGGTGCGATCTTCAGCGGAGAGAGCTTTGATCTTCTTTTCGAGTTTAAAATCCACGAATGGACCTTTTTTAAGGCTACGAGACATAGATTATTTCCTCTTTCCTTCGTGACGACTACGCACGATCATTTTATTAGTTTTCTTATTGTGACGAGTACGGAAACCGAGAGTGAGCTGACCCCATGGTGTACGAGGAGCTTTACCGGTACCGTGACGACCACCGTCACCACCACCGTGTGGGTGATCTGTAGCGTTCATAACAACACCACGGACACTTGGGCGGATTCCTTTACGACGAGTACGACCTGCAGCACCAATCTTGATGTTTTGGTGTTGGAGGTTGCCAACTACACCGATGGAAGCTTCACAGGTTGCGAGAACTTTGCGAACTTCACCAGATGGCATACGAAGAGTGGCATAGCCGTTTTCTTTTGCCATAAGTTGAGCGGATGCACCAGCGGAGCGGGCCATTTGAGCACCACGACCTGGAGTTAGCTCGATAGCGTAAACCATAGTACCGACTGGAATTAGGTCAAGAGCTAAGCGGTTAGATTCTTCAATTGGAGCTTCTGCACCAGTTTGGAATTTCTTGCCCTTAAACATCTTGGAATCAGCAAGTACGTAATGGAAGTTGTTGTTTTCGTCTTTGATACGAGCAATACGAGCGCTACGGTTTGGATCGTATTCGATCTCCATAACTTCGTAAGTCTTACCTTGTGGAAGGTTGTGAGTAAGAATACGATAGTGTCTCTTCACACCACCACCACGGTGACGAACAGTAATGCGTCCTTGGTTGTTTTTACCTGCATTCTGCTTTTTAGCCTTCAAGAGAGACTTGAGAGGTTTTCTGGTCGTAATTTGATCAAAATCCTGAGTAGTCTTCTGGCGCTGAGCAGGAGTAGTAGGACGATAAGCTTTAATGCTCATTATTTTTTATCTCCTTCCTCAACAGTTTCTTCGTCGAAGACGCGGATTTTGTTACCCTCAGCAAGTGTGACATAAGCATACTTGCGGTCGCGACGATATGTTGTGCCTGGATAGGCGTGTTTACCCTTTGAAAAGCGGGTCGCTTTACCCTTACGAGTAAGAATACGGATATCTTTGACGGTGACATTGTATTGTTCAGCGACGGCCTTAGCTACGGCGAGCTTGGAAGCGTCAGCAGGAACATTAAAGATATAAGTAGATTTACTTTGTTCGGCGTAAGCCTTTTCGGTTCTTCGAGGAATAAGTAGCATTATGCGTTCTCCTTTCCGATTAACCAGTTTTCGAGTTGAGCTTCAGAATCCTTTACGAGCACGATTTTGTCTGCATTCATGATGTCGAAGACATTGAGGAATGTAGGACGAACAACTTTGACAAAGTCGATGTTGTTGGTTGCACGTAGAGTTAAAGCATCTTTCTCTGGAACTACGATCAGCGTGTTTTCTGAAGTAATACCATTTTTCTTAAGAGTAGCCAAGACTTCTTTAACTTTACCATCTTTGATACCGAGAGAATCGATAGTGATGATGCTCTTGTCGGTGTTCTTGATGGAAAGAGCTTGCATAACTGCAACCTTCTTAGCGTTTCTTGAAAGATTTTTGGTGAAGTTTTCGTTGCCAGTACGGCCGCCAGCTACACCACCATGGCGCCAGATAGGGTTACGGGTAGAGCCGAAACGAGCACGACCAGTTCCTTTTTGCTTCCATGGCTTCTTACCACCACCGCGAACTTCGCCACGCTTCAAAGTTTTAGCGTGTGAGCTACGTGAGTTAGCAAGATATGCATCGTAAGCTAATTTAATCAATTCGTGATTAGTAACTTCGAGATTGAAGATTTCTGGATTTAAATCTGCCATATTACTCCTTTCCCTCCACAGTTACGATACCTTTCTTTGGTCCTGGGACGGCGCCCTTAAGACCGAGGATGTTGTTTTCCTTATCGATGTAAGCAACGACAAGATTCTTTACAGTAACTTGATCGTGGCCCATGCGACCTGGCATGCGCTTACCCTTGAAAACTTTTTGAGGATACATCGAGCCGATAGAACCGACTTTACGAATATCGCCCTTGAAGCCGTGGGTATTGCGTGACTCTTGGAAGTTCCAACGTTTGACAGTACCAGCAAATCCTTTACCCTTCGAAATACCAGTAACCGCAACCTTGTCTCCAATTTCAAAATTATCGACTGTAAATACGTCGCCTAACTTGAAATCTGTGGTGGAATCCGTACGAAATTCCTTTAAGATTTTAGGACTTAATGTTTCTCCAGCTTTTTTGACGTGAGCTGATACCGACTTGCTCAGATTCTTACCCTTACCGTAACCGAGCTGCACAGCATTATAACCATCGGTTTCGACGGTTTTTATCTGAGTCACTGTGGCTGGTCCAGCTTGAAGGATAGTAACAGGGGTCACTAAACCATCTTCGCTGATGATTTGGGTCATACCAATTTTGGTGCCGAGGATGACTTTCATCTTTTCCTTTCCTTTACGGAGACACTCTATTAGCTAGACAGTAAGGCAGTTCCGACTTTTTTCTCTGTTTGGCCTATATTAAAAAATATTACAGTTGGAAAAAAGTGGCTTTCCTTAATTGTCTAGTTCTTCAAATGTCACCTTGATAAACTTACAAAGATGATTTTACCACAAATGAGCCAGATTATCAAGGTCGGTTTTAGATTTCTTCTACCTCATCGTCCTGGTCGTCATTTTTTGAGACTTTTGAGTCGTTATTTTGGGTGATTTTTGTGGTTGGTTTAGGATTTTTAACTTTTTTCGTGGTATTTACCAGGTGGGTTTCCGAAAGATTTTCATAGAATAAACTTTTGCGCACAGCGACAAGTAAAAGGGTG
>CALKRO010000028.1 GCA_937990205.1 uncultured Candidatus Saccharibacteria bacterium
GGTGATGGGGGGGTGAAGCGCTCGATTAGTGAAACGGCGGAGCGAGTGCTCTTGCCGGAGCAGTTTTTATTGGTGGCAGGTTATCACATCGATGAGGATACCAAGACGCGGGAATTTTATGATGCGAATGATGAACTCGCGACCCGTACGGTGACGGAGGTGATTTACACAAATTTGCTAGTGGGGTTTAGCTCGGAGATTCAGTGTTTGGTACTGATGAAAGTAGATGCAGATCTGACGCGATTTGGTGAAGTATTCGTGTTTTATCCGAAAGATTTTGCGAAGAAAAAATATTGCAGATTTATCGAGCGTTTCGAGATTTATGACCAGACAGAGAAATGGTATGAGCGAATTTTGATGCGACTTTCGGTGAAACATCGCACGACTTTTTACGTGCCGAGTGAAAGTTTGGGGACTTTGACAGATGTGGAGGGGAATCCGGTGCTGATTTACATGAGTCAGGCGAAAATGCGAGAGCGATTTGTAGAATTTTTTAATAACTGGGAGCAAAAATGAGCGAAAAAAGTGATGTGAAAATTTTAGCGGTAGTGGGGATGAGCGGATCGGGTAAATCGGTGGTGGTGGATTTTTTGACCAAAAAAGGCGTGCCAAAAGTTTATTTCGGGGGAATGATTTATAAAGAAATGGAGCGACGCGGAATTCAGCGTACGGCGGACGGAGTGAGTGAACGGCAATTTCGAGAGATGATTCGTGAAACTGAGGGGAAAGATTGGGTGGTGCGACAGGTGATGGGGGAGATTGATAATTTGATTGCTTCGGGACAAAAGCGAATTGTGCTGGATGGGCTATATTCTTGGACGGAATATAAGGAACTTAAGAGTAAATATCCGGGGCTTTTGACCGTGGTGGCGATTGTGGTACCGAAAGCGCTGAGGCATTTTCGAGTGGGCAAGCGTGAGGAGCGACCGTTTACTTTGAAAGAAATTCAGGAACGGGACTATACGGAGGTGGAAAATATTGAAAAAGGTGGGCCAATCGCGATGGCGGATTATTATATTCTGAATGACGGTAGTGTGGCGGAAATGAACGAAAAAATGGCAGAAATTTTAACTAGGATGGAATTTTAATGAAAAAATTAGTAATCATTGATGGGAAAAGCGTTTTTTATCGTGGTTACTACGCGATGGGGAATTTGGCGACCTCGAAAGGGGAGCCGACTTCGGGAGTGTATGGCTTTGCGGTAATCGCGATGGAAATCGTGCGTAATATTCAGCCAGACCAGGTGGTGGTGGCGTGGGATAAGGCGCGGACTTCGACGGCAAAAAGGCTCGCGATTTTTAAGGATTACAAGGCAGGACGCGTAAGGCCGCCAGAGGATTTTTATGCACAGATTCCGTTGCTTCGGGAGCTGATTTCGGCGCTTTCATGGGGCTTTATGGAAGTAGATGAATATGAGGCGGATGATATTATTGGCACCTTGGCGCGCCAGGCGGATGAGGCGGGGGATTATATGACTTATATTGTGTCTTCGGACCTAGATATGCTGCAGATCGTGGACGAAAATACCAAGATGTATCGAATTCTGCGGGGATTTTCGGATCTCGAGGAGATGGATATTCCAGCGATAGAAGAAAAATATGGGATTTTGAAATCGCAATTTTTGGACTTGAAGGCACTGAAGGGAGATAATTCAGATAATATTCCGGGGGTGCCAGGGATTGGCGAGAAAACTGCAGTGAAACTCTTGAACGAGTATGGTAGCTTGGAGGGGATTTATGCGCATATCGAAGAAATTTCGGGGGCGACGCAGAAGAAATTGATCGCTGGACGAGAATCGGCCGAGATGTCTCTTAAGCTCGCGAAAATTATGACAGATGCGCCGGTGAAGCTTTCGGATATTCCAGCTTTGAAGCTAGATTTTTCGCGTATATCAGAAGTATTTAAGCGTTTAGAGTTTAATAATCTACTGAAGAAACTTAAAATTGAGAATGGTTTTTCGGATAGAGATGCTGAGACGGAAGTTAGAGAGGCGCCTCGAGTGGAAATTCCGGAGGGGATGCTAGTCGCGAGCAATATTAAGGACTTGATGCATGAAAATGCCGAGTTTCGTGAGCGGGTTTTTCAGGCGAAGAGGCTTTGGGATTTGGATCAAGCAGATTTTCTGTTAAATCCATTGCGCCGTACAGGGGTGGAGGGGGTTGGTACGATGGAAGAGGCGTTGACTGGCGTGTATTCGGAAGCGACATTGAACAAATTTAGTGAACAATATTCGGCTTTTTCGAAGGATGAAAAATTGAACACAATTTTTACGGATTTTGATATGCCGGTAGTGCCGATTCTCTATAAGATGGAGGCGACAGGGATTTTGTTGGACCGAGAATATTTCGAGGGATTGAAGACGGAATTTGAGGGGAAAGTAGCAGAAATTGAACAAAAAATTTATGAGCTTTCGGGTGAACAATTTAATGTCAATTCACCACTGCAGATGTCACAAATTTTGTTCGAAAAGCTGGGCCTGCCGGTAAAAGGTATTAAAAAGACTTCGCGAGGTTATTCGACGGGGGCGAAAGAGCTAGAAAAACTAAAAGACGAGCATCCGGTAGTCGCGGAAATTATTCATTATCGGGAAATGATGAAGCTGCTGTCGACCTATATCGCGCCGCTGATTGAACAGGTGGCGGCAGATGGCCGCATTCATTCGACGTTTACGCAGAATGTGACGGCGACGGGGCGACTTTCGAGTTTGAATCCGAATTTGCAGAATATTCCGGTGCGTAGTGAAGAGGGGAAGCGTATTCGCCGGGGATTTGTGGCACCTGAGGGGAAGATTTTGGTTTCGGCAGATTACTCACAGTTTGAATTGAGGCTCGCGGCAGTGCTCGCGGGTGATGAAGCTTTGGTCTCAGATTTTAACCACGATGTCGATATTCACACGAAGACGGCGGCGGAGGTTTATCAGATACCGATGGAAGAGGTGACGAAGTTACAACGTCGCGTGGCTAAGGTGATTAATTTTGGTATTATGTACGGCATGAGTCCGAAGGGACTGAGCGATGCAACGGAGATGAATTTCTTCGAGGCGAAGCGATTTATTGATGAGTATTTTAAGGTGCGTCAGAAAATTTATGCATATTTGAATCACACACTGGAAGAGGCGCGAGAAACGGGTGAAGTGAGGACTTTTTATGGCCGCAAACGCCCGACACCAGATGTGAAATCCTCAAATTTTATTGTTCGCAATGCGGCAGAACGGGCGGCACAGAATATGCCGATTCAGGGAACCGAGGCGGATTTGATGAAGCGAGCGATGATTTTCGTGGATAAGAAGTTGCCGGAGGGGGCGAAATTGGTGTTACAAATTCACGATTCCTTGGTGGTAGAATGTGATCAGGCCGACGAAGAGGCGGTCAAGGTGATTTTGCAAAAGGAAATGGAAGGGGTGGCGCCAGAATTGAAGATTAAGCTCAAGGTGGAAGTGACGGCGGGGCAGAATCTCGGAGAACTTTGACGATGAAGCTGGAAATTTATCAGGGTGCAGAGGGGGAGGTCTTTTTCGATGTCGATGAAATGAATCAGACGATTTGGGCGGAACAGGGGAAGATTGCAGAGCTTTTTGAAGTGGATCGTACGGTAATTTCCAGACATTTACGTAATATTTTTGCTGATGAGGAGTTGGAAGCGGAAAAATGCGTGAAGGAAGAGGTGGAAGAGCGTCTCGAGGGTAACCGCCGGATTGCACGTAAGATTAAAAAGTATAATTTGGATGTGATTATTTCGGTGGGTTATCGAGTAAATTCGAAAAAAGCGACAAAATTTCGTATCTGGGCCTCATCGATTATTAAACGTTATATGACGGAGGGGGTGGCGGTCAATTATGATTTGGTGAAGAAGTTGCCAGATGGCAGTGAGAAGCTACAGAATCTAGAGGAAACGCTGGGAATTGTACGTAGAATGTTGGCGGAAACTAGTTTGAGTGCCAATGAGGCAAATGGGGTGCTTGAAGTAGTGACGAAATACGCGGATAGCTTTGCGACGATTTCCGAATATTTGAACAATAAAATTATTTTTTCGGTAGATACGCGGGCGAGAAGAGATTTGAGCGAGGTGGAGATCGAAAATTATGTGTCAGATCTGCGAGAAAGATTAAATGAGAGCGAAAATTTCGGGGTACTGGCGAAAAATAACAGGGGCGAAACACTAATTTCGGCCCGAATACAAAATTTGTTCGAAAGAAGTGATTCGGTGGCTAGGCGAGCGGCGAAGTTACTTTATTTTATCGTGCATGAGAAGCCGTTTTTAGAAGGTAATCA
>CALKRO010000029.1 GCA_937990205.1 uncultured Candidatus Saccharibacteria bacterium
ACTGATAATGAGTGAGGCATCTGAGTTTTTGCCGATAGGATTTTCGTGACCAATGAAAATATTGAGTGGCTCGCCAGGTTTGGCCTCATGAAGCCATGGCTCGAGATTATCAAGCAGCTTCGATACTGCCTGGATACGTTCATAATCAACAAATTCTGGCTGAGAGAAAAGCTTGGAAATACCAGAATAATAAAGCTGGTTACCGATGGTGGCAAGACCGAGATTACCGGTTAACTCAACTAACATATCGACGGCCGAGCGAATCGCAAAATCAGCACGTTCCTGAGCGTTAATACGAACTTCCAAGGCGTGAAGACTACGACGACCCTCATTTTCGTCCCCACTACCGAGAGCCTTGAGGGGCGAAGGGTTCAGCCAATGGTTAAAAATAGAATCAATAATTTCGATGGCTTCTGCCGAATCACTAGAGTTTAGAATCGATTCGGAAGTTGGTTTTCCTGACTCAGTTTCCGATGAGTCAGAGTCCTGAGCATCAGTTTCCGCACAATTCCCCAGATGAGGACTGGATGAAAGTGAGTTTACATAATAACGATAGCCATAATCAGTCGGAATACGGCCAGCCGAAGTATGAGGCGAGGTGATATAACCAAGCTCCTCGAGACGTGCCATTTCCGAACGAATGGTGGCAGAAGAAACATTGAATAATTTAGCTAAAGTAACACTGCCAACAGGGGTGGCAACATCAGCATACTCCTCGATAATGGCGAAGAGGATGAGTTTTTGACGTTCTGTGAGTTTAATTTCGTTATTCATAATTAATGATTTAATTATAGCACTTAGCACTCAAAATTCAAGAGTGCTAATTTTCGACAAAAAGTGCGGTGGACGAAGAGATACACGTGGTGGGCGAAGTGATAAATTCATGATAGAATATGTAAAATATTTAAAAGGGGCGAAAATGGACGAGCGCGATTTATTGAAAACAAAATTAGGTACCGGCAGTATTAATATTTTTGGACTACCGATGTGTGGTAAGGATACGGTAGGAGAGAAACTGGCGGCCTATTTCGACGGAAAATTGCTTTCTTCTGGGGCAATGATTCGCCAATATGAAGCAGAAAACCAACAGGCTTTGACCGCGGACGGCTCACTCGCACCGACGGACTTATTCTATGAAATTGTGCTTCCCTATTTCGACAAGGTAGAGCTTAAAAATTCGCCACTAATACTCTCGAGTGTGGGGCGCTGGTCGGGGGAGGAAAAAGAAATTTTAAGAAAAACCATTGAATCGGGACATCCGACAAGGGCGGTGGTTTATCTAAAATTAGCCAAGGCAGAGGTGATTCGTCGCTTCATGTTAAATCTAGTGGGTGCCGGCCGCGAACAGCGCGCAGATGATACTTCCCTGAAAGTTTTCCTCAGGCGCTTAAATGAATTTAATCAGAAAACTTTACCAGTGCTGGAATATTACCGCGAAAAAGGACTCTTGATTGAGATTAATGCAAGCGGCTCACGAGAGGAAGTTTTCGAAAAAACCCTGGCAGAGATTAAGAAAGAATTAAATTAAATAAATTAATTAACTTAGGATATTAGATAAAAATAGGCGCGAGATGGGCGCCTATTTTAGATTCGAGCTTAGTCGCGTTTCAGCATCACGGTGAAAGCTTCAGATGGAATATCAATTTTACCAAAGCGTTTCATACGTGCTTTACCGCGCTTCTGTTTCTCAAGCAGTTTAGCCTTACGGTCACGGTCACCAGTGTGAATTTTTACGGTGACATCCTTACGGAAGGCGCCGATGGTTTCACGAGCGATAATGCGTGCACCGATGGCGGCCTGTAAGGCAACTTCGAAGTTTTGACGCGGAATGACCTCTTTTAGTTTCTTGGTAATAGAACGACCGAGCGCGTCTGCCTCCGAACGGTGGCACATCAGGGCTAAGGCATCCATTTTCTCACCACCCACGAGAAAATCGACACGTACCAAATCTTCTGCGCGATAGCCATTAATTTCATAGTTAAAGCTAGCATAACCAGAGGTGAGAGACTTCAATTGATCATAAAAATCAGTCAAGAGATTGGCCATCGGCGCTTCGAAATCAATCAAGGCACGGTCTTCTAGGTAGGAAATATTTTTCTGCAAACCACGTTTCTCGACAATGAGTTGTAAGACATTACCAATCATGGAGACCGGGAGGATAATTTCACCTTTCACCCATGGTTCGCGAATTTCAGCAATCGTTGAAGCATCAGGGAGATTAGCCGCAGACTTAATTTCAAGTTCTTCACCGGAATTTAAGGTGACTTCATAGTTGGTCGAAGGATTAGTAACCACGAGGTCGAGCTTAAATTCACGTTCGAGACGTTCCTTAATAATGTCCATATGAAGTAGACCCAAGAAACCGATGCGAAGACCAAAACCGAGCACTGGGCTATTTTCCGGCTCGAAACGCAGGGCGGAATCAGAGAGCGAAAGTTTTTCGATAGCTTCTTTTAAATCCTTATACTGATCATTACTGACTGGGAAAAATCCGGCATAGACAAATGGGAGAACGTTTTTGTAGCCTGGTAAAGGATTTTTGGCAGGAGCCTTTTTCAGAGTAACCGTATCACCGACTTTTGCTTCGCGCGTGGTTTTAAGGTTGGTGACAATGTAACCGACTTCCCCTTCATTTAGACTATCTTTAGGTGACATTTCCGGCTTCAAGATACCAACTTCGAGCGCAATGCCAGAAGTTTGAGCTGCCAACATCTGAATGGCGGCATTTTTATTGATTGAGCCATCGACGATACGCACATAAAGCACCACGCCACGGTAGTCATCGAAGTAAGAGTCGAAAATCAGAGCACGGGTTTCAGGGGTGGAATTAGGAAGTGTTGCAGAATTGGAAGCAGGAAGTGTTGCAGAATTTTTGAGCGAAGTATCGACAGAGGACTTGTTTGGTGCAGGAGCAAATTCAATAATGCGATCTAGAACTTTTTCGACATTAAGACCAGTCTTGGCGGAAACCGGAATAATTTCAGAAGGGTCACAACCTAGGAGATTAATAATTTCATTCGAGACCCGCTCGACATCCGCGGCCGGCAAATCAACTTTATTAATCACTGGGATAATGGTGAGATTTTGCTCGATTGCGAGATAAACATTGGCGAGAGTTTGCGCCTGAATACCCTGCGTGGCGTCGACCACCAAGATGGCCGACTCAACCGCTTGCAAGGAGCGAGAGACTTCATAAGAAAAATCCACGTGGCCCGGAGTATCAATCAAATTGAGCTCGTAGCCCTTATATTTCATTTGCACTGGGGTGAGTTTAATCGTAATCCCCTTTTCACGCTCAAGTTCCATAGAGTCGAGGAGCTGAGATTTCATCTGGCGCTTTTCGACGGTGCCAGTAATTTCCATCATACGGTCGGCCAAAGTGGACTTGCCGTGATCGATGTGAGCGATGATACAAAAATTTCTGATATTTGCGGAATTCATGCCTCTATTATAACAGAGATGAGATGGAGTATAATAGAATCATGAAATTAATCTTGGCAGTTTCGGGTGGCGTAGATTCGATGGCGCTTCTTACCATGTATACACACGCTGATATTATCGTAGCGCATACCGACCACGGCACACGCAAATCTAGTGCAGAGGACGCAAATTTTGTGCGCCAAAAATGTCAGGAACTGGGAGTGAAATTTTATGAAACTAAGTTGGAGCTTGGGGAGGGGGTTTCGGAGGAATTGGCGCGTAAGAAACGCTACGAATTTCTTAAAACAATTCAAGAAAAAGAGGGCGGCACTCTCTGCACCGCGCACCACTTAGACGACGTCCTGGAATCGATTGCAATTAATTTTATTCGTGGTACCAGCTGGCGGGGACTTACACCTTTTTATGACGACGAGCTCGTGCGGCCTTTTATTATTCTGAAGATGTGGAAACGGGACGTACTTAAATTTGCTGACGAACATGAGGTATGTTTTCGACAGGACCAGACCAATTATGAGGCAGGTTATTTGCGTAATCGCGTACGCGAAAAAATGGCGGAGCTAGATGTGACAACGCGAGTAGATATTATTAATCTGTTTGAGAAGCAAAACGAATTAAGGGGAAAAATCGAAAAATTAGTGACGGAATTAGCCAAGCAGACCGTAGTGGGGAAAAATTTTCATAAAAAAGAACTTTTTCTTGTAGCCGACGAAAAAGCAGCATTGGAAGTTCTAAGGGAAATTTGTTTAATGCGCGGACACAGCCTGACGCGAAAACAGCTGGGGGATTTTCTTCTTGCGATCAAAACCTATGCGCCACACAAAAAATTTAAT
>CALKRO010000030.1 GCA_937990205.1 uncultured Candidatus Saccharibacteria bacterium
GCGATGCGAGCCTCAATTTCACTCATCAAATCATCAATCTGCCCTTCACTTGGGCGGACTTCGATTTCTGGATCAAGGAGTCCGGTCGGGCGAATTACTTGCTCGGCTGGCTTTGGCGAAACTTCTAGTTCATACTTGCCCGGAGTAGCGGAAACATAGACTGCACGGCGAATATGAGTTTCGAATTCATCAAAAGTAAGAGGGCGATTATCTAGTGCGCTCGGCAAACGAAAACCATATTCCACCAGAGTAGATTTTCTAGCGTGGTCACCATTATACATACCGCGTACCTGTGGCAAAGTCATATGTGATTCGTCGACCAGTAAGAGAAAATCATCGGGGAAGAAATCGAGCAAAGTCGCTGGTGGTTCTCCGGCCTTACGGCCATCTAGGTGGCGAGAATAGTTTTCAATTCCTTTCACAAAGCCAGTTTCTTTTAACATTTCGAGATCATATTTGGTGCGCTGAGAAATACGTTGCGCTTCCAGATATTTATGATTAGCCTCGAAATATTTTAGACGTTCGTCAAATTCGGCCTGAATTAAATCGATAGCGCGATCGAGTTGATCTTTCGGGGTAGCGTAGTGGGTATTCGGGAAAATAAATACTTGATCAGGTTTTTCGCGTACTTCAGCGGTGAGTGGATCGATAATTTTAACCTCTTCGAGTTCATCAAAAGCAAATTCGAAGCGATAAGCAATTTCACCTGAGGCTGGAAAGAGATCAATCGTGTCGCCCTTAACCCGGAAATTACCGCGTTCAAAAGCGAGATCATTACGGTGATATTGCATGGCGATGAGATAGATCATCAAATTAGCCTGATTAAGTTTCGCCACAGGAAGGGTATTTTTCGAAACTACCTGCCAGGTATGGCCGGTTTTTTCGAGATGCAGGGACATTTCAGTGTAATGATCGGGAGAACCGATACCATAAATACAAGAAACTGAAGCGACAATAATGGTATCTTTACGCGTGAGCAGAGAGACCGTGGCGGCGTGACGCAAACGGTCAATTTCATCGTTAATGGCCGAATCTTTTTCGATATAAGTATCGGTGCTAGCGATATAGGCTTCCGGCTGGTAGTAATCGAAATAAGAAACAAAATAATGCACCTCGTTCTCGGGGAAAAATTCACGAAACTCAGAATAAAGCTGGGCGGCGAGAGTTTTGTTATGGGCAAGAATCAGAGTCGGTTTCTGAATATTGGCGATGAGATTCGCCATAGTAAAAGTCTTACCAGACCCCGTCACACCGAGCAAAGTCTGCTCACGGATTCCCATCTTGAGACCGCGTGTGAGCTGAGCAATAGCCGCCGGCTGGTCACCGGTAGGCTGAAATTTACTATGAAGACGAAACTCTGGCATACCTATATATTATACAATTTTTAGGCTGAAGATGCAAAAAATTTCCTGAGTTAACGTCTCAATTCTATGATTTAATTTCAAAAATAGAATACATTCCAAATAAATATTTAGAAATCTCATCCTCCGCATCACTTGCGAGTTCCAAGGTTTCAATTCTTCTTGGAATAGCCTCCAAATTATCAAAACCACCCTCACGATAACATTCAAGCTCAGATTCGACACCATGGTGGGAATAAGTGTTCACTAATAGGTATTTTTTATTAGTAGACTGATTTTTGATAACCCAGAAAAACTCGCCTCTTCCAAATGCGCCGTCTACTTCCACTAGGTAATCATCCATCGGCAATTGATATTTTGATATAATGTTACTTAATTTTGATTCAGTCATCTCCCACATCTCAATACTCCATCTACTTACAAGTTATATATTATATATAGTGCGTCTATTATAAAATTGCAAGTTACTAAACTTTATACGACTGATGTCTAAATTAGTTTCTCAAGTGTAGTACTAGTATCTTGGGGCAATCTCGCGAGAGTAGACCATGTAGGCTTGGCCGCCACTGAGGGATTGGCGGTAGGCCCAGAAATAAGCGTCAGCCCGGAGGGTAAAGACTTCGGCTGGGTGGATGGAACCTTCGGCATAGTAAGTGCCGGTTGGTCCAGTTTGAAGTGGGTGGGCACCGGTACGGCCGCCACCAGTGTGGGAGCCGGCGGTGCGGTTAAGGATGAGTTTTCTAGCGAAGACTGGACCAGTAATGGTGAGGGTTTCGTTGCAAGAGAGAGCGTTCGGGTAATGATTATCGGAACAGGTATCGATTTGGTTATCGCCATAATCTTCATCGAGGATTATCCAGGCATCGATGTTGGTGACGTTGCTGGTGATATTGATTTTCTTGGCAAAGATGAGAACTTGCGGAAAATCATCCACGGCATTGTAGGTTTCGTGGGCGATATTGATGTTGCGATCAATCGTGAGGGTGCCGTCCACGTACATAGCGAGGGTATTCATGAGCTTCTCACCAGTGGTATTGCTTCTCGCGATGAGGTTGCCGCCGCGATCGAATTGATAGAAATTGGCGGTGCTATTCATGGCGCTGAGGCTGATGTCTCCCTGGTGATAAAGCTGGGAGAGGCCGAGGTAATTTTTCGCGGAAGTCTCATTAGAGGTGAGACTGGTGATGGTATTAGAAGAATTTCGGATAATGGTGTCGCGGAAGCGGGCTTTGAGACGGGCGAGGACGGCGGAACCAATACGGGAGATGCCAGAGTTGCCCGGTCCGTTTTTATCGTTGGCGATAGTCATGTGGCTAATATTACTAATACCTGAGACTACTGAATTCGGGCCGCTAGGGCCAATGAAGGTGTAGTAGGCGTTCATGATACCGCCACGAGGAAGATTAAAGTTATAGCCCTCTTCATAACCCATAGCAGCACCGGAACCGAAGCCGAGAACTTTGCCGGCAGCGAGGACGCCGAATTCATCCCAGGAACCATAAGAGCGGGTTTCCGCAGAAGGAAACGCACCGAGGCCACCACCGACAGCTTTTTCGGAAAGTGCGGTCTTAATCGCGCCATTAGTATAGAAACCACCACCAAGAACCTGGAAGTTTGGCTTTTTAGCAATGGTAACACAAGAGGCGGCAGAGACATGATGAAGGTTATTACCACCGTTCATGGCAGAGCCGGACATATTATTCGCAACAGTGTTATTATCTGAATCATGGGAAGCGGCTGGCCAGATGACGGAACGAGTACAATATTTCTTACCTAGACCGCCGCCTGGGAGGTTGTCTGGAATGGTGCGTTCATAATTTTCGGTATTAAGAAAGTCTCCAGTAAACTTACCAGCGGCGTTAATAATACCTTTGACCGTATCTACTAATTCACAACGCTCGATACCGGAACCACGGCAAATGTTACCATTCGGGATAGTCTGCTCTTGGAGCTTTGACTCTGGATAATTTTCGTCGACAATCATTTCGTAAACTTTGACAGTTTGGTCTTCACGGGTATGGGTGGCGTAAGGAGTTTTGGAAACCAATTCGTTGGCACGAGGAGCGACGCCATAATTGGCACCAATGCTAATTCTGGCGCCGAGGAAACCGACGCCGCCTTGGGAGGATTCGATATAGCTATGGATAGAGGTGTTGAAATTATATGGGGTGTAGACGGAAGATTTCTTTTCGGTTTGGCCGAGGTTTTGCGTGGTGGTATCGACGTGACTGTCTGGATATTCTTTTTTCCAGTGTGTAACATAAGTATATTCTTTTTTACGTCTTAAACAGCCTCTTTCTGATTCATGAACACAATAGCTTCTTCCAGTTGGAACCTTAACCTCATAAGTACTGTTTCCCTGCGACCCCCAAGATGCGCCATTACCTCCAGCATTACCAGCGGAATCAAAACTATTGTATGAATGATGATGAACATTTTCCGCACCATCTCTACCAGACCAAGTGGTATATTCGTTATACCAAGCACGAAGATTGTCATAACGAATACCTTGAGAAATTACCGTACCAACCTCAGTGGTAGAGCCAGTTTTATCGGCAGAATTACAACCGTGCTGATAATCGATAAAGCCTGGAATCTGATAACCAACTGTTAGTTTTGGTGCATACATGCGATAATAATTGGTTTCACAAGCATATTCAGAAGAGGCGTTTTGGGTTGGAGAATAAGCGGTAAAGCCATAGTCGCTAGTTTCGAGTCCATTACCACTAAACGGACGCTTGTTGCCGCGACCAATAGTGTGATAATTACCGTCATGGACTGGAGAGTCACCGAATAAATACTGATTATTCTCTGAACCATTCTTCTGGGCAAAAATTTGGAAGTTGCTTTCGCCTGGCGGATCCGCACTACTTACATTAGAGCTACCAGTTTGGATACCGACTTGCTGTATCGGGAAACAGAAAGTCTCATAGAATTGGACACGATCGCCTGGCTTGGCGAAGACGTAGTTTTTACCCTGGAAATTCTTCTGCCAAGAATTATGACCGAGAGTACCGGAATAGGAGTGGTTTACTACACCAGTGTCTGCTGAGGTATTGCCTTTATAATAGGCGCCGAAGTTACCGGATAATTGAGAGCAAGTTATATTAGATGTAATTGATGGAGGTTGAGGTGGGTTAACAATACCTGTTGGTGGCCAGGCACAGAACCAGGAAAAATCGCCACGATTCCAGTCGGCAAGAAGTTGGGGGTCATCAACACCGTTATAAACCTTACCAGTATAATTTTCTTTTGCTTTTTCCCATGACACCCTATGATGACCGAGATTTTCATATCTATACTCCTTAGGATCAGGCTCAGAGTAGTACATAGAAAAAGTCAAAGGCATAGCCATGCCGCCAGTCGGTTTTTTGGTTTTACGATAGTAACGATTATAACCAAAAATAAAAACACCCTTACTACCCCTGGAAGCACAACCAGTCACGGCATTATCACCCTTTCTAGTAGGTAGCGGCTTATTGCCAGTAGGATATTCGCTGGTATTTTGCGGATTAATAAATTTACTATACGGAATACGATCTCTTTGATTCTCTGGGATACCCATTTCGTCAAAATCATAGTAGACCCAAGAAACACCCGAATATGGTTGATGTATAGTATAACAAATATCAATAGCACAACCATCAACCGGATGCCCAGAACCACCGTCGTGTGTGCCGCCTGGATTTTGAGGAGCTGGTGGTTCGACGGCAAAAATATTATGACACATAAACCCCACAGAGAGTAAGGGTAAGAAGAAAAAAGATAATACTAAGAATATTTTTTTATAGTTATGTTTATAACCATTAACCATATGTACCTTCATATTTATATATTAGCATAATAATTATAAAAATATTAAATAAGAAAAACCACCCGATATTCTTGGGTGGTTTTTAAAAAAGAGGTCAGA
>CALKRO010000031.1 GCA_937990205.1 uncultured Candidatus Saccharibacteria bacterium
GAATAGCACCGCCAATTTCTATCAATTCGATCGTGGTGGCAACCTCATTGCGAGAAGCAATACTACTGGCCAAAAACTCATGAATACTCTGGCCATGTTCGTCGATGGTGCTCTCACAATAGACCGCAATATTAATATCACCCAAGAAACCTACAATGCCGTGGACGATTTCCCGCAAGTTCTCATCTTTGCCAAGAAAATCAACATCACCAGTAACGTCACCAACATCGATGCCTGGCTAATTCTCGATGAAGATACTGGCGACAACCAAATCGATACCTGTTCCGATAACCACTACCCGAACGCCCTCTCTTGCAATGAAACTCTCACCATTACCGGCCCCGTCTTTGCTAGAAAACTTATCTTAAATCGCACCGCTGGTTCCCACACTGGTGGCGGCCGTGCCGGTGCTCACCCACTTCAAACTGGCCCGACCGGCACCTATTACGCCGAAGGTTCCATCCACCCTGCCGAAGTTTTCACCCTCCGTGCCGATGCCTACTTCTGGGCCTACCGCCAATCCCTCAGCGGCGGCCAAGCCTACATGGTTTACTCTCGCGAGATCGCCCCGAGGTACTAATATTGCACTAGAGATGTTAACTCAGGATTGCTATTGTAATTATGCTAAAATGTGATATAATATAAACATTATGCAACTTGGAATTGTTAAATATCTCAAAAATCTTTATCAAAATAAAGAAGAGCTGAAGCTTGTTGAGGTGACTTATGGTTTAGTCGCTCTCGTTTTCTTCTTACTCGCCGCCGTGGTTTCTCTTCTTGATCGCGCCCTCGGCGTTGCTCTTCTGATTATTCCACTAATTAGCTTTATTGCGCTTGCGACCAATGTGGTAGTCTGGGCTCTCCTCAAGCTTTTTCTTGAATCGAAAATCAGCCAAAATCTCGAGAATGACGATCTAGGCGATTTAGAAATTACAGATTACCAACCTCGAGCCTATCGCAAGTCAGTCACTGACGATGCGAATCAGCGAATTCTTGTCGAAAAACCAGTGGCTCGCACCCGAAAAACCACCGCAAAAACTAAATCCAAGAAATCTAGCTAATTTGATTTATAAATACGGTCCGAAAATGGCCGTATTTTTTTGACAAAATTCCTAATAACAGGTATAATAACTAACGAGTTTCAAGCCAATTCTACTGCTGTAAAGAAAAGGCTCGCTTGAGGTTGTAAAATATCGTATTATAGCTATTCAAGCTGTGAAGTTTTATCTAGAGCTTCACCACTGATGAAGAATCAGATTTTTATCAATAACACAAGAGGAAACTAATGCCAACAATTAATCAGTTGATCCGTAAACCTCGTAAGGTTGCTGCTAGAAAGTCTAAGTCACCAGCCCTTGGTTCTATCGTCAACACTCTTAAAACTCGTTACTACAACCAAGCTTCACCTTTCAAGCGTGGTGTTTGTATCAAGGTTACTACCAAAACCCCAAAGAAACCTAACTCTGCTCTTCGTAAGGTCGCTCGTGTGCGTCTTACCAACGGTCAAGAAGTTTGGGCTTACATCGGTGGTGAAGGTCACAACCTTCAGGAACACGCTGTAGTGCTCGTTCGTGGTGGTCGTGTGCCTGACCTTCCAGGTGTCCGCTATCACATCGT
>CALKRO010000032.1 GCA_937990205.1 uncultured Candidatus Saccharibacteria bacterium
ATAATACGATCGACAATTTCATTTTTTGCCATCTCCATAGAGAAGAAAAGGACACCACACTTATTAATGCCGGCGACGTTGTAGGCCAGGTTTTGGGCAAAAGTAGTTTTACCCATGGCCGGACGTGCACCGATAATAATCAAGTCGCCTTTTTGGAGGCCGGCGGTTTTGTTGTCAAGATCACGGAAACCAGTCTTAAGGCCACGGAGAGCGCCTTTATTTTTGCTAAGCATTTCCATACGGTCATAGGCGTCGACCAGAAGGTCAGAAAGTGCGGTGTAATCGGTTTTTGTATTGCTATCAGAAACCGCGAAAAGTTCTTTTTCAGCTTGTCCCAGCATGGCGCCCACTTCATTGGCGGAATCGTAGGCTTTGGTAGCAATTTCAGTGCCGGCCTTGATGAGACGGCGACGAATTGAGGCTTGTTCTACGAGATTGGCGTAAGAAAGTGCATTGGCAGCGGTTGGTACGACCATGGTGAGATTAGAAATATAGGTCGCACCACCGACTTCCTTGAGAAGTTTTAGGGATTTAAGCTCGGAAGTCAAAGTGACAAGGTCGATTGGTTGACTACGTTCATACAGATTCATCATGGCGCGGTAAATATGTCCATGAATTTGGTGATAAAAATCAATAGGTTTAAGTTTTTCAAGAATGTCTGGGAAGGTCGTACTGTCGAGTAGAATGGAGCCAAGGAGAGATTTTTCAGCTTCAATATTCTGAGGTGGAACTTTACCACCAAAAAGGCTAGGGTCATTTTGAGAAATGGTCGATTTTTGCGATCTTGGTTGAGTTGATTCCGCCATATTACCTCCTAGAATGGACTATCTTCAAGTTCTTGTATGTTTCCCATTATATCAGAAATTGCGCTGAGTGAAGTGTCGTCGGATTTTGGCGCAGCCTCTAATTTGCCTGCACTAAATTGATTAAAGTCAACGGCGGTACTCGGAATTTTGTGCTCGTCAGGATTCATGATGATAATATTAAGGCCATTAATGGCAGTTCTTAGCACCTCGAGGTTGTTTTTACTGTTTAAAATGTTGAACCAAACCTTGGCGCTCGGGTAAATTTCTAATTGATTAGATTTGTAAGTAAAATAGGATTTATTAAGCGGAACGAAAAGGGTTTCTGCGATGTTTCTGATGTTTTCCAAGAAGCCCTTGGCGCTAAAATCACCGGAGCCAGAAACTACAGCTTCTGGAATTGTCATGGCTTCGACCTGAACTTGTTGATTTTGAATCTCGGCACGTTCTTGGATTTTTTCGGTAAGCTTGGACTTGGAAATCTTTACTAAGCGTTCGCGGATTTCAGGGTCAATCGAAGGCTTGGCGAGTTCTGCCGGGGTTACCGGAGCTGCAGGGGCTGCAGGGGTCACTGGGGCTGCCGGTTCGACGACGGGGGATTCTGTAGCTATGGAGGTTTTTGTGGTCTCTTGTGCGCTTATCACCT
>CALKRO010000033.1 GCA_937990205.1 uncultured Candidatus Saccharibacteria bacterium
ATCGAGCAAGATCACACCTTGATAACCTTCGTCAGTAGCGAAGGTATTAGCACCGTTACCGAGGATAGTGACTGGAAGATTTTTTTCAGCGGCGAATTGATAGGCTTCTGGAATTTCATCTTTAGACTTGATCTCGATGACATATTTGGCTGGACCACCAATACGCATGGTGACAAGATTTTTAATCGGGACATTTTCGGAAATTAACATTTATTCTCCTTGTTTTTATTAAGTTTAACAATGGTTTAAAATTCAAAAATAACTAAATCATTACTTTTATTTTAACATAAACAAATCCCGACCTCTCATGTTAAAATAGATAAGTAATGTTTGAAATTCATGAAGTATTCAGGTTTGTAAGCTTCTGGTTTTTGATGTTCATGATCTATTCTTTTATCGGCTGGATCTTCGAATGTATTTGGACCAGCATCGAACAACGCAAACTGCAAAACCGTGGTTTTCTCTTCGGACCAATCTGTCCAATATATGGCGTGGGAATGATCTCATTTTTAATCCTGACACAAGAGATTCATTTCGAATGGTATATTGAATTCTTTATTTTTGCCTTAATTTGTACTGTGATTGAGTATACTACTAGCGTAGTCATGGAAAAAATCTTTCGGGTGCGTTGGTGGGACTACTCAGAAACCACACGTTTCAATCTAAACGGCCGTGTCTCACTCGAGACTTCTCTTGGCTTTGGGCTAGGTGGAATGTTAATTAAGTACGGATTACATCCGTTTATTTTGCATTTGATTTCACCACTTTCCTGGCCAATGATTGAATTGATTAATGGGGTACTACTGACGATTTTAGTGATTGATATTATTTTTACGACAGTGGCGACTTTGAAATTACGCGACAAATTCAGCGCAAAATTTGGCTCTACCAAAATTGATGTGACCTCAGAAATCAAAAAGCTGACCCGTGAATATTATTCGCGCGCGGCTAGATTTAGACGCCACATGACGAAAGCAGCAATGGAAAATATCCAAAAAACTCAAGAAAATATTGGCAACAAAATTAATTCGATTACTAAGCCGAAGAAATAGATTATTCCAACTTCAGATATTTTTCAAAATGCGAAAGATAGTAGGTGGTAAAATCCTCACGAAATTTTCGACGCAGCTCCTTGATAAAGCTTGATTCCTTACCATCGACGGTGAGCAAAATTACCTGCTTTTTGGCACGAGTGAGGGCGACATAAAAGAGGCGACGCTCTTCGTTGGTTGAAACCTGGTCTAGTCTTAACTCCTCTGCGATTTTGATTAGCTCAGCCTTAAGCGGTGGGTCCTTAACGTGAGCTGGAAAGCCCAGCTTGGCTTCACGATTGTTGAGGAGGATTACATAGTTAGCCTCGAGGCCCTTAGATTGATGTACAGTGAGAAAACGGAGTTTTAAGTCCGGTCGCGAGCGAAATTCTACGCCGTTAGAGGTTAAATTAAACTGCGTGCAGTGCAGAAGACGAAACCCATCTACCTGGAAACGACCGAGCAATAAAATCGAACTATTTTCCGGAAGAGACTCGAAGTAATGCGTGAGGACTTCTAGGTCAAGTCGCTCTGATTCACCACAGACTTCCACGACGGGCTCTAATGAGTCTTCTTTTTGGCTTTGAATTTGTTTTCGAATTTGAGTATGGTCCTGCATGATGAAGCTCGAACTTAACCTTGCGAGTGTGGAACCGAAACGATAGGTTTTCGAGATACGATGCAGAGAAAAATCACCCCAAAATCGACGGAAGTTCAAAGTAAAATCGACGCGACTACCACTAAAACCATAAATGGCCTGCCAATCGTCACCTACGGCGAACAAATTTGCCTGCGAAGATTCAAGAAGATGAGAAGATGGAGGAACCCCTGACGTAAAGCCGAAAGATCCTGATATTCGTCGACGATAATATAGCGAAATTGAGTTTTAATCTGGCCGGAACGAAGATATCGAATCGCTAATTTGATTAGCCCAGAAAACGTAGTTTGATGTTTTTCTAGGAGACTGGATAATTCCCTTTGATATTTTTCGGAAACCGTAAGAAATAATTTACGGTATTCCTCTGAGGAGAATTTGCTAGCAATCTGCGCTACGGTCTCGGATTCCAATTCATGTAGGTCGAGAAATTCGCGGATAATTGACATAAGTGTAGTCTTATCATTAGAATCAGAGCTAGAATCATCAGCTGGATCTGTCTTGTCTGCGACCACGGAAAAATCTGGCCAGAGACTGCGAAGCAATTTCAGAGCTAAGCTATGAAAAGTCTCAATTGTGATGTTCGGTGGCGAAGATTTTTCGAGCAAAATCTGCTTCGCAAATGTTTGATAGTATTCACGTAAAAAACGTTCTCTGAGTTCCATGGCGGAATCATGGGTAAAGGATAAAACTAGTATCTCTGGTGGACTAGCAAAACCGGATTGCAGGAGATAAAGAATTTTACCGAGAATGGTAGTAGTTTTACCGGAACCTGCACCGGCCACGGTTAGATTAAATCTAGCTGGATCATAAATCGATTTGCGTTGCTCTCTATCGAGAGGATGATTTTCGACACGAAAATCCGGGGGTAGAGTATCGAGGGATTTATTACCAGGTCTATGAGCAGAAAGTCGCGCCGATGAAATATTTGACATGTGGTCGACTTCGGTTTTTTCGAATAAGTTTTTGGTTGTTAGATTTTTTGACATATTTGGCTCCTTTTTGATTTAAGAGCCAAGATTATTTGAAAATTAAGAAAAACAGCGGTTGCGACAGGAATTTTAAGAATATGAATTCTTATCCAAAAACCGCCGCATAAGAATAATTTAACAAAAAATCATAGCTCTCACTATGATCTAATCTTGTGGTGCCCGAAACAGGACTTGAACCTGCACCTAGGAACTAGACTAGCACCTGAAGCTAGCGCGTCTGCCAATTCCGCCATTCGGGCTTGAGATAATTATACCCCAAACCCGACAGTTCGTGAACTAGAGATTTTATACTCCTTTAGTAATCTGGCCCGTAGAGGCATTAAAGCTATCGCCGCGTTTATTGGTGTAAATAATTTCACCAGCACCGTTTTTAACCTGGCTATACTCACCGAAATCGGATGGGGGATTGAAGACTTGAGCGGTACCACCACTTCGCAAATTAATCGTACTTTGATTCATTCTATTAACAATTTCACCCTGGGCTTCATGTACCATTTCGTACTTAGCGCCATCAAGGCCATTGATAATATCTGGATTTTTAATACCAGTTTCAGCCAATTGATTAAGAGCGGCATTAAATCTTGCGTCCCCAGTAGCCTTCAATTCCGAAGCATCAGCATTTGACATGGCATTAAGTTTATCACCATTAATATTGCTAAGCGCAAATTCAGTTCCTTCTGCACGAAGCTGATTAGCTAGACCTTCAACCGTATCTTCACCGGTTGCCTGACTGGTGCCCCTAAGTGACGTTAACTGACCAGTTAATACTTGATGCTTATCGGCAAAACCAGGAATGCTCGAACTAGCATGATCAAGTTGTGTCATAGCACGCCCAGAAGTTTTTAGGTTTGAATCTGCCATCATACCATTGATAAGCTTTTGTCCACTTTTTGTAGCACCAACAACCCTGGTAAGTGCGCGAATTCTACTGTCATGGGCTTCTTTTTCTTGATCCGTAGCACCTTTATATGATTTTTCCATTTCTTTCTTCAACTCAGCCGCAAGCTCATCTTCTGATTTTCCACTATTTCGATAGCTACTCATAAGAATCTTATCCTGGTATTCCATAGCTTCGTCTTTGGCAAGATTCTCGAGATTTTTAAAACCACTGCCACTAAAATTACTTAAAGCAGTACTAGCAGCATAATCACCACCAGCACGCATTTTAGAATCTTTATTGAGAATTTCTACAGCTCTAGCACGATCTCGCATCTGACCAGAAGTAAGCGTTTTACCTGATCTTTTCATGTTATTGTAACCACGTAATTTTTCTTCAGCACGCTTGACTTCTCTGTCTGCAGCAAAATTGTTCTTTGCATTTCTGTAGAATTCAGAAGAAGCAATAGCCCCACCTGCCATACTTGCGCCCTTGAGAGCTCCGCCACGCATCTTATCGAAGGCGCCAGTAATACTACCGAGCCCTGCAAGAGATTTTGAAGTCATGGATGGGATTGCGAAGTAAGGAAGAACGTTCAGTAATCCACCCACAATCATCATAAGAATATCAGTACTGGTACCAATAATAATCGAGGAAGCAAGCGCACCAGCAGAGGTTGCAAAGATAAACATCGGATAAAGCATCAGAAGTGCTTTGACGGTAGAAATATATTTCTTAGTTATCGCAGCAGTATTCGGTAAAGCATATAAGACCATCATGAGTGGGGCAAGTACAACTACCATTATAATAGCAGCCTGACGAATAGTTAACATAATAAAACCAAAGAAGACTGATATCAATGTCGTAACAATAAACATCACTACCGGAAGAATAATTGCTGGACCAGCAAGTGCTCCGGTCGCTACCCCAATACCAGCAAGACCACCTGCAACTCCAGTTACACTTCCAGCGATAGCAGATATAATTGCAGATGCTCTAGTGGAGGCATCAGCATCCATACCATCAGCAGCTACCGACCTAATAAGTGCCCCAATACCATTACCGGCAATTTGAGAAAGGTCAATTAAGACACCCATAATTAAATATGAGAAATTAACCAGGATTGCAGTAATGATAAGCTTTGGTAATATTTTCTTAATGTTGTAATTAGAGATACCAATATTAGTCACCTGAGAAAACACTACTACGAGTAGCATAATCACAAAACCGATATTGGCAATATTACGGAAGGCGGACCAGGCCTTATAGATGGATGAATCCTGCTTAGAGAATTGCTCAATGATAGAAGTATGTACAGTAGTAAGGCTAGTAATAAAACCAAGAAGTCCACCAGCCGTAGCTGCACCATCGGCAATGGCCGGACAAAGCATCCAAGAAAGGAAACCGCCGTTTTCCTGACAATAGCTTTGCTTCTCATCGGCAGTTCCATCATCAGTAGATGAGTCGCCCGTTTCAATTTGATTCTCCAAATGTTCCGTTTCTAAACATTTTTCACCACCATTACCATCATCGACAGTGAACTTATTGTCCGCTAGTGCTTTTTGCAGAGTTTCATATTCCTGTTTTTCGGCATCTGAGAGAGTCTCACCCTCGTCATACATTTTATGCTCATACCCCTCAACAATTCCCCTAGCCTGAGTTTTAGTTTTTTCTGATCCACATGCACTCTCTTCCTGAACTTTTATTTTTTTAGTTTCAATACATTTTCTTCCACCATTGCCATCATCTTCAGTAAAATCTTTCTTTTGTAGAGCACTAGAAAGTTTTGTATATTCAGCCTTTTCATCTGCTGTTAAGACAGCGCCAGCTCCTTCTCGACGACTATATTCAGTCACAGTATCAGTCACGGCCTGAATCATTTCGGGACTACCACAAGTGTCTTGTTTAGCTGTTTTGAAATTTGCGGCATAGAATTCAGCATTTTTATTTAAAATATCTGAGAGATCCTTGCAGCTCTTTGATTTATTAATATTGCCACCGTTATTGCTATAGACAAAGGATGTAGCATCAACGTCCTTACCATCGCCACCAAATTTTATTTTTGGATATTTTTCAGACACCTTACCGTCTTTATCTACAATTTTTACCGAATAACTAGCTGCTTGGTTAGTCTTTTTATCTTCGAATCCAGAAACACAATCACTATTGAACGCATTTAATGCAGCTAGGTAATCGAGGTTTGCGTTTATATTATCCTTTTCAATATTTTCAAATTTTTCAGCAAAAACATTGCCGCTCATGCGCTTTTCATAAATTGACTTGAGTGTAGGAATACCGGTTGTTTTATTTCTCTGAAATGCACCGTTAGGAATACCTTCTGCACAATTATCGGTTTTTTCTGCATGAATTGTAGATCCTCTCCTTGCACCACCAGTAATCTTGACATGACTAAAGAGTCCATCTGCTTTCTGATTACAGAATAAATCCGAAATACTGCCGCCTGGCTTAAAAAAATCAACAAACTCTTTAGTTATATTGGACGAACTTGAATCATCACAATAGGCCTTACCATCATGTTTACTTCCTTCTATAGATTGCTCAAGACTACCAACTCTAATCTTTATATGGTCACTATTATCATCACCCTGTAATCCAAGGTCACTAAAGTCACGAAATAGATTTCCCTTATTTTTTTCAATCTCATTTAGACTTGTTCGATCTTGTTTTTTTGCCACATCTTTTTGACTTCTAGCCCTAGGAGTATAAGTTAATTCAGCTTTTTCATAGCATTTTTTAAACGCCGCCATAATTGTGCGAGCCTTAATAGCATCATTAACTAACCCCTCAACCTTATCCGCTGGAGCAGAAATTATGGTAACATTCTTTGCAGCAAATACAGTAGAAGTAGTATACAAAACTAGGTTCAATATCAAGATTGAAACCAAAACAACAAGACTAATTCGATATTTTTTATTTTTCATCACCTACCTCACGCCTACAATGCATTTACTTATATATTCACTGATATTATTTTGATTCTTGTAACCTGGAAGACTATAGACAGAAGAGAATACTTTTTTTAGACTATTGTTTTCAATATTTTTTATTACATTTTCGACCTGCTTAGATTGCTCTTCACAATTATCACCACCCAACACATCGGATCCATCAAAATAACATGTGTCATTATCAATCAATTCATTTAAGTGCTTATTATATGAAATTAACTCAGTAAAATTTTCATATAATGCCTTATATGAAATATTGTCAGCAGAGGAATACTTCGATATAGTATCTATATCATTGCTTTGAAAAGCTTGATAAAAATCTTCATATATGGCTATAGCATTTATATATGGATTATATCTTTCATCAAGCTTCTTTTTTAATTCAGAGAATATTTTCCTACTTGCCTCATTACCATCAAAGTTTTTCTTAACTGTTAGTAAATTTTTAAGCTTCTCAAGAGACCCCTTCGACTCTTTTATACTTTGGCTTTTTGACTCATCAAAGACCATTTCAAACGTTAAATTATTATTATAAGTATTAAAAAATAATTTTTCTAGATTATTTATTTTCTCCATATCATCAGATTCATAAAAGGTAGTCAATTCTTCCTTGCTCATATTTTTTGAGTCGATAACCGTTTTCTTAAAAAGAAAACTCAAGAGAAAAACAAAAAGTAGACCAACTAAGCCAAAGACAATATACTTCTTCAGATTCTTATTTTTGGGTTTGGCAGCGTAGGCGTTCGGGATAATGATGTCGGAAAAATCACCACCTTGTGGAGCGGAAGTAAAAGAATTGTTTGTATTTTGGTCCATTTGGTTAAATTATAACATAAGAGTTTTAAAAAACCACCAAAAAACTCCAGCCGAGACTGGAGTTTTTGGATGGACTTCGCAAGTTGTTTCAATGATAATACATTTTTAACTCAAGACGTATTTTATTATCATCACGCAGTTTTCAACCATTTAGCCTGGTCCTCCTCGCTCGATAATTCGAGCGAGAAGGCTTGTCCAAGGCTAAGTATTGACGTCCTAAGAAAATCTTCGGAGCGGTCAATTAGCGAAGTTTTTTACGGCTAGAAAGGTAAAGACCAGCAGTCGTAACGATAGAACCAAGACCAAAGGCCGAGCTAATTACGGTTTCAGGACCGGTTTTTGGCATTTCCTTTGGAAGTTCTTGTTTTGGTTTTTCTGGGTTTGGAGTAACTGGAGTTACTGGTTTTTCTGGGGTATTTTCACAGGTTTTCTTAACGTAAACATCTGCGCTACCTTGAACAGCGAAACCATTAGCCGAAGCCTTAGCCCAGTTGATCAAACGGTTATTACCACAAGCAAGGTTTTTATCAACAACCTTAGCAAGGAAGCGAATATAACCGTCACCACGGACAGCATAGTTACCAATGTTTACTGCATTTGTAAAGAGGCTATCCTCGTTACTGGTAGCACCATTAGGGATATCTGAACGATAGAGAGTGGTAGTA
>CALKRO010000034.1 GCA_937990205.1 uncultured Candidatus Saccharibacteria bacterium
AGTTATAAGATTTTGGATGTAGCGCTACCGTCAGCAAGAACAAACCAAGCAAACTTAAGCCGGTTATTATTCTTCTTTTTAATAAACGTCGATTCTGCATTAAGTCCTCAATCTAATCTATTTTAATCCAATAGGGTTTAATTTAACTGATATGATTTAGCCTAAATAGCTTAATCTGTAAATCAATCTTGTTTAAAGCGCTTGGCGTATTCTACTACTGAAGCCAAATCTTCATCTTTAGTAAAATCAGCCGAGTCGTCAATCGCAAGGAGGGAATTTAGTAGCACGCGCGCATCGAGCAGGCCAGAGATTTTGCCAGCCTCATCCACTACCACGAAAGCCTGTGTATGTGAGCGTAACAGAGCAAAGAGCGCCTCATAAAGTGGGTAATTTTCCGAAAGATAGACGATTTTGCGATCCATAAAAGCCGAAGCCTGATCGGTATCCTTGATATCTAATTGAAAAAGGGTTTTGGCGTGCAATATTCCACTTAGCTCACCACGGCGATCGACTACAGGGAACTGGCTCTGGCCTGATTTATAGAGACCAGAAAGCGTTAGTGGTCCCATATAATCTTCTTCGCCCACGAATTTTAATTCCGCCTTTGGTGTCATAATATCGGAAACTTTTTTACTATCAAAACTCATCACTTTACCAAGAGTTTCTTTTTGACTAGCTGAAAGCACCGAGCTTGGCATTTTATTAATTAACCAAACAAAATCTTCCGTAGTCTCTGGGATGAATACTTCTGGCATAGCAACCGCTTTTGTTTCGGCGGTACCAATGTAATAATTGGTATTTTTCAGATAATCTGTCGCCTCTTCGCGTCTGGTTAAGGTCTCTTCGCTTTCTTCGTGGTTAATCATACCATCGCCATCGGTATCCGTGGCACGAGTTGCTTCGAGTTCAGAATTCGAAAAATGGTTGTTGACTAAATTAGCTCCACCAAATTGACTAAGAACACCAGTCTCATGTGTGGTTTCTGTTGATTCATTTTCTGCTTTATTAAATTTACGATCGAAAAATCCACGCTTCATTGGCCCCTCGAAAGAATCCGCTTCTTCATCTCCGTCTTTGCGGCTCAAAAATTGCTTAATCGCACCGAAAAAGGCAGCTAATTTCACACCGATTTTTTCAAGCCAAACCTTTACTCCATGGGAAGATTCTTCACCACTGAATACTCCCGTCGCGTTTTCTTGTTCGCCGTTAAAATCGGTCCTATCTTCTGTTATATCTGTCATATTCGCCTCTGACACGGCTCCTCCTTTAGTCTAAAATATTACAACTTAGACAAAATATGCTAATATTTATATTATACAAAAAATCTACCAAAAGTAGAAATTAGGAGGAAAATGCAAAAACTGATTTATGGACTTTTAGGGGTGCTAGCTGTTGGATTCTTGTGGCTTTGCGGTAATGCCATTTCTTCAAATCTTGCTTATGACAATTGGATTAAGGGTCTTGATATAAATAAATATATCGCCGCCGACGAACGCAATGGTAATATGGGCGATAATTACGAGGGGAATAAGGATGCTAAGGTTATTATCTCTGAATATGCCGACTATCAGTGTCCATTCTGTTCCACGGTTTTTCCATATCTCTCTGATATTGTGAAAGAATATGATGGCCAAGTGGGTTTAGTTTTTAGAAGTTACATCTTGAGTTATCACCAAAACGGTACCGCCGCGGCTTCGGCGGCTAATGCCGCTGCTCTTCAAGGCTACTGGGAACCATATGCTAAGAAGCTCTTTAAAGAACAATCAAATTGGGAATCCCTCTCTGCCTCTGACCGTGACAATCATTTCCGTGAATATTTCGTTGAAGTTACCGAAGGCAAGGGTGATACCGAAAAATTCCTTAAAGATATGAATTCCGATGCCGTGAAGCAAAAAATCAAAGCCGATATGGCAATTTCCAAGCGTCTTGGTGTCAATGAAACTCCAACCATCTATATTAATGGCAAGGCCTTCGAGCTTCCTTCCGCCAAAGAAAAAGAATTCAAGGAAAAACTTCGCGAAGCGATTAACCAGCAGCTAAAATCTTAGTTTAGGCATATACTAGTAGTATGAACCGCAATTTTGATCCAGACTACTTAGATGTAAATCACCCATCTACCTTTTTCTTTTATGATTTGGAAACCTCCGGCATCAATCCGCGTGAAGATCGCACTATGCAGTTCGCTGGTCAGCGCACCGACCTCGAATTTAACCCCATCGGTGATCCGGTCAATCTTTTTGTCCGTCTCGATGAAGATACTTTGCCTAGTCCCTATGCTATTGTGACGACCAATATTACCCCGAATGATACGCGTATGGATGGCCTTTCAGAGCCTGAGCTTTGTAAAATTTTACAAGAGGAAATCTTCACTCCGAATACTATTATTTGTGGCTTTAATTCTGTGCGCTTCGATGATGAGTTTATTCGCTATCTGTTTTGGCGCAATTTCTATGATCCATACACTTGGCAATATCTCGATGGTCGTAGTAAGTTTGATATTTTGGATGTTGTCCGTATGGTGCGGGCACTGCGTCCAGAGGGGATCAATTGGCCAGTTGCCGAAGATCCTAAAACTGGCGAGAAAAAACCGACCAACCGCCTCGAGCTCCTCACCGCCATGAATGGCATTACGCACGAGCATGCCCATGATGCGCTTTCCGATATTTATGCCACAATCGCCGTAGCGAAAATTATTCATGAAAAGCAGCCAAAACTTTTGGATTTTCTCTTAAAATTGCGTGATAAGAAACAGCTTCTGCGTTTTCTGAATGCCACAAACCTTTCTGTTGATTCCGCAACGTCTTTTGTTTATACTAGTGGTCATTATTCGAGCAAAACCAATCACACCACGGTAGCCATACCAATTGCCCCTGGGAAAAATCAAAATATATTGGTTTTCGATTTACGCTACAATGTTGAGGAAATTTTTCAGGCGGAAAAGGAATTCAAGCCCGAAGAAAAAGTCAGTCGAGCCGGTAAAAAATACCAGACATGGTTCGATTTTTCGAAATATATCAAAGAACTAACTCCGAGTAAATGTCCAGCAGTCGCGCCACTCTCAGTTTTAGACGTGGAGAGTACCGAATCTAGCTCGAATGGCATCGAGGAATTTCCGGTCGGCACCACTGGTTGGCAGAAAATTAAGCTTAAAAAATCCCAGATGGAAAAGAATCTCGAGACCCTGAAAAATCACCCAGAATTCATTGAGCGAATGCGAGAATTGTTCACTCGTGAGCGTAATTTTGATAAGCTCGAAGAGGCCGAAGCGAGGCTTTATGATGGCTTCCTAAAGAACGAAGACCGTAAGCAAGCTTCCGCCGTGCCGAATCTTCGCGCCAATGAGCTAGCCGATTTTCATCCGCTCTTTCAGGATGAGCGTCTCGATTCACTACTACTGAATTATAAGGGGCGAAATTTTCCAAACGCGCTCAGCCAAGATGAAATCGCGAAATTTGAAAAATATCGTGCCGCTAGAATCGCCCGCCAAACCCCGGGTTTT
>CALKRO010000035.1 GCA_937990205.1 uncultured Candidatus Saccharibacteria bacterium
GGTACTCTCGATCTTCAAGGTGTTAATGGTCGTAAGCAAGGCCGCTCTAAGTACGGCGCTAAGAAGGAGGGTAAGTAATTATGCCACGTAAAACTACCAAATCTCTCGAGCGTAAGGTGATGCCTGATCGCAAATATCAGTCAGTCCTCGTTCAACGCTTGATTAACAAATCAATGCTTGATGGTAAAAAGCAAGCTTCTGAACGCGCAGTTTATGCTGCTATCGAAGGTGCTGCTAAGAAATTGAACTCTGAGAATCCAGTGGAAGTCCTTGAAAAGGCTGTCGCTAACGTTTCTCCAGATTTTGAAGTGAAGTCCCGCCGTGTCGGTGGTGCTAACTACCAAATTCCATTCCCAATTTCTGGTCACCGTCAAATGCACTTTGCCTTCTCTTGGCTCGTGCAATCAGCTCGTTCACGCAAGGGTATGCCATACTCACGCCGTCTCGAAGCTGAAATCGTTGACGCTTTCAATGGTGCTGGTGCTGCCTTCAAGAAGAAGGAAGACACTCACCGCATGGCCGAAGCCAACCGTGCTTTCGCTCACTTTGCTCGCGCTTAAGTTACGAGTCCGAAAATACCACCTCTTTGGGGTGGTATTTTTTGTTTTCAGGAACTCTCTTATGCTATAATAAAAGAAAAAGGAGGAAAATGATTAAAATTGCAATCAATGGTTTTGGCCGCATTGGTCGAAATGCTCTAAAAATTGCTTTGATGCGACGTGATCTCGAAGTTGTAGCTATCAATGATTTGACCGACACTAAAACGCTCGCTTTTCTTCTCAAGCATGATTCTAGCTATGGTACTTACAGTCGTGAAGTGACTTTTGATGATCAAAATATTATCGTGGATGGCAAAAAAATCCGCGTCTTTTCCGAAAAAGATCCAGCCAATCTCGCTTGGGATGAATTAGGTGTCGATGTGGTGATTGAGTCCACCGGTTTCTTCACTGACCCAGAAAAAGCCAAGGCTCATCTCGCAGCCGGTGCTCGTAAAGTAGTAATTTCTGCTCCAGCTAAGGGTGAAGGTGCTAAAACTATCGTACTTGGCGTGAACGAAGGTGAAGTTACTAAAGAAGATAAGGTTCTTTCTAACGCTTCTTGCACCACGAACTGCATTGCGCCAATTATGAAGGTGCTTGAGGATAATTTTGGTGTCAAGAAAGCCATGATGACCACAGTACATTCCTATACTGGTTCACAGCGTCCGCTCGATGCTCCAGCCAAAGATCTTCGTGAAGCACGTTCGGCTGCTGAAAATATCGTGCCAACTACTACCGGTGCCTCGAAAGCTGCAGCCTTAACCATTCCAAGCCTCAAGGGCAAGTTCAATGGTCTTTCTGTTCGCGTCCCGACCCCTGTAGTTTCACTTGCTGATATTACTGCCGTACTTTCTCGTACCACCACCAAGGAAGAGCTCACCCAGCTTTTTGAAAAAGTTGCCAGCGAGCCATTCTATGAAGGCATCCTCGGAGTATCGAACGAAGAACTCGTTTCATCCGATTATCGTGGTGACTCTCACTCTTGTACTGTCGACCTTCCGCTCATTGATGTGGTGGACGGTGATTTGATTAAGATTGTGGCTTGGTATGACAATGAATGGGGCTATTCCAATCGTCTTGTTGAATTAACTGCTGATTTTGGAAAGGAATAAAATGCAACTTTACGTCGCCTCTGATCACCGTGGATTTACTGTTAAGCAACGTCTTCTGACTTTTTTGGCCGAATATCAAAATCAACATCCTGAAATGAATATTGAGGTGAAGGACTTAGGTCCGCTCACTATTCAACCAGGCGACGATTTTAATGATTCTGCAATTGCTGTCTCTCGTGCGGTGCGCGAAAATCCTACCGCGCGGGGCTTCCTCATCTGTGGTTCCGCTCATGGTATTTCGATTCAAGCCAACCGCTTCCGTGGCATTCGCGCGATTTGTGGCTATACCGAATCTTTGTCTCGTATCGGCCGTAAACATAATGACGCCAATGTCCTCTGTCTTTCTTCAGATTACATGACAGAGGAAGAAGTTAAATCCGCCGTCGTGGGTTTCTTAGAGGAGCCATTTATCTCAGAAGAGCGTTATATTCGTCGTAATCAGCGCCTAGATGAGGAAAATATTTACTAAAAAGGACAAATATGGGTGAGGACACAATTATCGTACCAACGATTTTAACTGACGACACGAATGTTTTTGTTGAGCAAATGAAGGCCTATATCTCATTTGCTAAGCGTATTCAAATTGATCTGATGGATGGCACCTTTACGCCAAATCGTAGTGTACCGGAAAGCTCAATTTCGCAGCTTCCGAACGGTATTCAATTTGACCTCCATATTATGGCCATTCGTCCGAGTGATCACTTATCTGAGGTCTTGCGTCTGCATCCGCACCTAGCGATTTTTCACGCTGAGGCTTCAGAAGATTTATTACCAATTTTCGACCAGCTAAAAAAAGCTGGAATAAGGGCCGGAGTGGCGATTCTTCCGACCACCTACCCTGGTTTAATCAAGAAATATCTCGAAGTCGCTGATCACGCCCTGATTTTTGCCGGCAATCTCGGTCAGCAGGGCGCCAAGGCCGATATTTTGCAGGCCGAAAAGGTCAAGATTATTCGCAGTATCAAGCCTGATATTGAAATTGGTTGGGATGGCGGTGCCAATCTGACTAATGTGCGTGCTCTCGCTAATTACGAAGTGAATGTGATTAATGTTGGCTCTGCACTTTCTCAACCCGAAGATAAAAAGGCTGCCTATGAGGCCTTGGTGGCAGAAGCTAAAAAACGTGGGGTCTTCCTATGAGTC
>CALKRO010000036.1 GCA_937990205.1 uncultured Candidatus Saccharibacteria bacterium
GAAGCAAAAGCCTAATCCTCTCGCTTCCGCCATAAATGTCGGAACCAAAAAGACTCTAAAGAGTCTTTTTATTTTTTAAGTTAAAATAAGGACCTATACGATTCTTATTTTTTTTATTCACTTCCCTTGCCAGTGAAAACGGCGGCGACAGTTTTGATGAGAATTTTAATATCGTAGGTGATACTCCAGTGATCAATATAGTAACAATCGAGACGAACGATTTTCTCAAAGTCGGTAATTTCGCTGCGGCCGGAAACTTGCCAGAGTCCAGTAATGCCAGGTTTGATACTAATACGACGTTTATGGTGGGCGGCATACTGATTATATTCGTTCACTGTTGGTGGACGAGTACCAACGAGCGACATGCTGCCTCCGAGTACGTTAAAGAATTGAGGTAATTCGTCGATGCTGGTTTTGCGAAGAATCTTACCGATTTTAGTAATGCGTGGATCATTCTTCATCTTAAACATAAAACCTTGCATTTCATTTTGCTCTTGCAAATCCTTGAGGCGCTCTTCGGCATTTTGATACATGGAGCGGAATTTGTAAATGTTGAAGAATTTACCATTACGGCCAACGCGTTTTTGTTTGAAGATAATAGGTCCTGGATCCTCTAGGTAAATTAATGGTGCGACAATAATACCAAAAAGAATACAAATCAGACATCCAACTAGGGCACCAAGAATATCCATGAGGCGTTTGACGATTAATTCCCCATCGGTAAAGATACGAGGCGAAAGGCGAATTACGCTGGAGGTACCGAAGTCTTCGAGTTTAGTTTCAAGGGTTTCAATCGCAAAACTATCGATCGTGATAAGTGAATCGATACCCATTTTACTAACTAGTTCAATTAATTCGCGGATCTTTTCACGATCAGTATGGGCAACGCTAAAAATTACAAAGTCGACCTGATGACGTTTGAGATATTCAATGGCCGGGGTGGTGAGCTCTTTTAAATCGTAAGCTTCGGCTGGATTAGTAATAGCTTCAGGAGTAAGTTTATTTTTGGTGAGAGGTTTTAATTTATAGAAAAGATCTTTACATTTACCAGAAAGCGAGCTAATACCGATAATTTCACAATCTTCAGCGTCGAGTTTTTGAATTTTACTAATTACACTACGAAGATTGCAACTATCAGTAAAAATTACAGTCTTTTTGGTATGATGTCCGAGGTATTCGCGTTTTAGAAAATGAATTAAATAAAGCGTAATGAAGGAAACTATGAAATTAACTGAGAAAAATGTGCCGAAAAAGAGACGTGGGATACTATTGCTTGTATGAGAGAGGTAAACGATGGCAGAGAAAATAATGGCCATAAACAGATTAGTGAGAAGAGCGGATTTAGCATGACGAAGAATACCACGTTTTTTAGTATCAGGATTACTGTGGTAGAAAGTAAAAACAATTAGATATGAAAGAAGAAGATAGAGGTAAATAGAGACGGTGCGAATATTGTAAAAGGCGATATCGTTAGGCTCCCAGCCGAAGCGATAAAAGTAGGTAATTAAAAAAGAAATGGTAATGGCAAAAAGATTAGCGGTAAATAACTCAACACGACGATGATTTGACATATTGAATTTATTGTAACATAAATATTCAGATTTTACAGATTAAATAAAAAAATCACCCCTGTTAATGCTTATGATTGCAGAAAATATAAAATTATTTGCTAATAAAATATATCATATATGAGATATTTTGGTTTGGGTTAATTTTAGGATTTTTGGCGTTACAGGTAGAAATCAGGGGAGAAATTTAGTATAATTAAGAGAGAAAATTAATTGGATGGTGGGGTGAAGGAAGGCAAAATGGCAAGTATTTTTTCAAAAATTATTGCAGGTGAGATTCCATGTTACAAAATTTACGAGGATGAGAAAACCTTGGCTTTTTTGGATATTCACCCAGAAACTAAAGGTCATACCTTGGTGGTGCCGAAACTTGAAGTCGATAAACTTTACGATTTGCCGGATGACTATTATCTGGCGGTAATGAAAACCGTAAAGAAATTGGCAGCCAATATGGAAAAAGTTTTGGGGGAGAGGACTTTGATTAAGGTGATCGGTACGGATGTGCCACATGCGCATGTGCATCTGGTAACTTTTGATCCAAATTACAAATATGGCCAGGTGGTGGAAGTTTCCGAGGCGGAAATGGCTGAAATTAGAGAAAAATTATTCTTAGAAAGTGAGGAGAACTAATGAAATTTGCTCCGGCATATAATCCGGCGGATTTTGAAGCGGATATCTACGCGGCTTGGGAAGCGGCGGGTAAGTTTTTGCCAAAAAAAGATGAAATTGAGGTGGATGGCAAGAAATCGAAACGCTATTCGATTGTAATGCCACCACCAAATGCAAACGGAAATTTACATATTGGTCACGGTTTAACAGTGGCGGTGGAAGATTCCCTGACCCGTTATAACAGATTACGCGGACGTAGAACTTGGTATGTGCCAGGGGCGGATCATGCTGGTTTTGAAACTTGGGTGGTTTATGAACGTGAATTGGAAAAATCGGGTCGTTCCCGTTTCTCGATGAGTCGTGAGGAAATTTATGGTGAAGTTTGGAATTTTGTACAGAGTAAACGCGGCGATATGGAACTGCAGCTAAGGGCGCTTGGGGCCTCTTGTTCGTGGCAGGACCTCACTTTCACCCTGGATGAAAATGTGGTGCGTCGTACCTATAAGACTTTCGAACAGATGTGGAAGGACGGTCTGATTTATCGTGGTGAAAAATTAGTAAATTATTGTACGAAACACCAGACGGCTTTTGCGGATATTGAGGTGGAATACAAGGATGAAAAAGGTATTCTCTACGAGATTAAATATCCATTCGGGGCAGGCGTAGATAGTGACGCTAAGATAGAACTTCTTGATGAAAATGGTGAAATCGAGAGGGTAATTGAGGGTGGTGTGATAGTTTCGACTACGCGCCCAGAGACCTTATTCGGTGATACGGCGGTGGCGATTAATCCAAACGATAAGCGCTATGAATTTTTGCATGGTAAGACTTTACTTTTACCGCTGACGGGTCGTGAAATTCCGGTAGTACTCGATGAACATGCAGAAATGGGCTTCGGTACCGGGGTGGTGAAGATTACACCGGCGCATGACAATGATGATTTTGAGGTGGGATTGCGCCATAATCTTCCGAGAATCCAAGTGATTGGATTTGACGGCAAGATGCTTTCAATTTGTGGTGAAGAAATTGCGGGGCTGACAGTAGAAGAAGCACGCAAGAAGACGGTAAAAATGCTGAAGGATGCGGGGTTACTGGTCGGCGAGAAGAAAATGCAACATTCTGTGGCGCACTGCTATAAGTGTGGCACGGTGATTGAGCCAATGTTGAAAGAGCAGTGGTTTATCGATACCTCAAAGCTAGCGAAGATGGCAATCGAGCGCTTAAATAATAATGAAATTAAGTTTTATCCAGAGAATAAGCAGAAAGTTTTGATTAATTATCTCGAGGGATTGAAAGACTGGAATATTTCACGTCAGATTCCTTGGGGGATTGCAATTCCGATGTTTCACAAAATCGATCCGAACGCAGAAGGTGAAGAATGGGTGTTTGATACTAGAACGCATCTGTTTGAGATTGAAATCGGCGGCGTAAAATATCGTCGTGATGAGGACACTTTTGATACGTGGTTCTCTTCTTCGCACTGGCCAATTGTTTGTACGAACTGGGAAGAGGGCTTCAAAAATGAATTCTATCCGTTAAATGTAATGGAGACCGGGGCAGATATTTTGTTTGCTTGGGTGGCTAGAATGATTATGATGGGGGTTTACGTGACGGGCGAAGTGCCATTCCGTGAAGTATATCTACACGGCTTAGTGCTCGACGCTAAGGGCAAAAAGATGTCCAAATCTAAGGGTAATGTGATTAACCC
>CALKRO010000037.1 GCA_937990205.1 uncultured Candidatus Saccharibacteria bacterium
ATTTTCTCCGCCTTAGTCTATGTTTTAAGTTTTCTTTTTCTCCTCCTCACCTTTAAGCACCTAAAACCACTTAGGGCTCCGGTCACCCGTAATGAGCTTGGATTTAAGGATTTAGTCACTTTCTCGGATATCGGCCTCGCCATTGCCGGCCTTTTTGGCTATCTAACTTTTTCTGCCATCCTTACCGCACTTTTCTCCGTTTTCCCATGGTTCAACCTTACAGAGAACCAACCACTCCTCTATTCAACCCTAATCTCACCACTTAACAAAGTCTTTGCGGCCATTGCCCTGGTAGTAGTTGGGCCAATTCTCGAAGAGGTTATTTACCGCGGACTAATCTACGGTAAGCTTCGCAAAAAACATTCTCTAATTACTTCGATTTTGATCGTTTCCATTCTCTTCGGCTTTCTCCATGGACAATGGAACGTAGGCGTCGACGTCTTCGCACTCAGCGTGGTCGCCTGCTTGATGCGCGAAACCACAGGCACTATCTATGCCGGAATTATACTACATATGTTAAAAAACACCATTGCTTTTTATTTTCTATTTATGGCCTAATACTAGCCTTAATTAAATAAATATATTAAAAAAGAGGCCGTTCGGCCTCATTTTTTAAAATAACCAAAGTTTAAGCAACTTCGAGAATTTCACCCTTATTTCCATTTGGTAGAGTATATTCATCACCCTCTTTTTTACCAATTAAAGCTTTACCAATTGGTGAAATATCTGAGATACGACCATTCAATGGATCGGCCTCCACGGCGCCCACGATAGAATAAGTATGCTCTTTACCAAGCATCTTAATTTTCACTGTCGAACCTACGGCGATTTTACCGCCCTTCGCGGCCTTAATGATTTCGGCATTCTTCAAGATTTCTTGAATTTCCAAAATTCGACTTTCTACCTGGCGTTGTTCCGCACGAGCATCAGAATATTCCTGATTTTCCTTCAAGTCACCAAAGGAACGGGCGGTAGCCAAACGATCGGCGATTGCTGGACGCATTTTAATCAGACTTTTCAACTCATTCTCAAGATTTTTCTTACCATCTTGAGTTAAACTTACTGTTTTTTTCATAGGAATAAAAAATACAATCTTTCTTTTAATATAATTACTTCATTAAAAAATACACGAAGCCCCAAAAAATGTCAACTTATCTCTGTTATTTTCATTTTTCTGTGATACAATTAGAATATTATTATTTAAACAGGAAAGGTAAAGGATGAAGTTAAGTCAATCATTTATCAAGACCTTCCGTGAAGTAGGAAAAGAAGAAACCAGCCGCAACGCTGAACTTCTCATCCGCGCTGGCTACATTTACAAGGAAATGGCCGGTGTTTATGACTTCTTACCACTCGGATTGATCACATTAAACAAAATTCAAGACATCATCCGTGACGAACTCGATGCTATCGGTTGTCAGGAGATGCAAATGACTGCGCTTCAGAACCCCGAATCCTGGGTCAAAACTGATCGCTGGCGCGATGATGTAATCGATGTCTGGTTCAAGACTAAGCTCAATGCCGGCGGTGAATTGGGTCTTGCTCCTACTCACGAAGAGCCACTCACCAATTTGATGACCAAGTACATCTCTTCCTACAAGGACCTCCCAGTCTACGTCTACCAATTCCAAACCAAGTTCCGAAACGAACTTCGTGCCAAATCTGGTATTCTCCGTACTCGCGAATTCCTTATGAAAGATCTTTACAGCTTCTCGACCGATAAAGAATCTCACGAGAAGTTCTACCACGAAGTCGAAGAGGCCTACAAGCGCATCTATGTCCGTCTCGGTCTTGGTGATTGTACCTACGAAACTTACGCTTCTGGTGGCGCTTTCTCTAAGTATAGTCACGAATTCCAGACTATCACTCCAGTTGGTGAAGACGTTATTTATTTCAACGATGATAAGTCTATTGTCTTGAACGAAGAAGTCGTAATCGATGAAGTTCTAAATGACCTCGGCGTTAAGAAGGAAGACCTTCATTCTACCGCCGCCGCCGAAGTTGGTAATATCTTTACTCTCAGCTACAAATTCTCTGATCCAATCGGCCTCAAATACGACGATAGGGAAGGCGAAAAGAAGACCGTCTTCATGGGTAGCTATGGTATCGGTGTTTCTCGCGTTATGGGCGTAATTGCTGAAAAGTTTGCTGATGAAAAAGGTCTCGTTTGGCCAGAAAATATCGCACCTTTCAAGTATTACTTGATCGGTCTTGGCGATGAAGCCGCTAAGCTTACCAACGAGCTTCACGATGCTCACCGTAAGGAAATCCTTCTTGATGATCGCGATATGCGCATCGGTGAAAAACTTACCGATTCTGAACTTCTTGGTATCCCTTACCGCGTAGTAATTTCGGAAAAAACCTTGGAGAATAACCAAGTCGAAATCACCGACCGTAAGACTGGCGAAACCAAGCTTATCGGCCTCGAAGAATTCAAGAATTCACTCTAAAAGTTAAATACCCCGAATCAGGGGTATTTTTCTCTCTGATGTGATAAAATATAGATAAGTATATAAGGAAAAATTATGTTTGATAACACCGAATATAAAATTGCATTTCAAGCCGTCATCGACCGCTTCCAACAAGAACTCAAAAAAGTTCGTACTGGTCGCGCTCATCCAGACATGCTTTCCAGTATCAAGGTCGAAGCTTACGGTCAATACATGCCACTTAATCAAGTAGCCAATGTCACCATTGCTGATGCCACCATGCTTTTAATTACTCCATTTGATCCATCCACCATTGCCGGTATCTCTAATGCAATTCGCGCTGATCAAACTCTCAACCTCAACCCAGCTGACGACGGTCGCGTAATTCGTGTCCCAGTGCCACCACTCACCGAAGAGCGCCGTAAGGAAATTGTCAAAACCACCTCACAGAAAATCGAAGAAGCTAAGGTGGCTCTCCGTAAAATCCGTGACGACGCTAGAAAAGAACTCAAGTCTATTGAAGATCTCTCCGAAGATATTAAGAAACGCAGCGAAAAAGAAATTGACGACCTCACCAAAGATTTCAGCGCTAAAATCGACGAACTCTTCAAGGCTAAAGAAGCCGAAATTATGAAAATCTAATCAACAAGAAAAATTATGGCTACATTAAACGACTACCGCAACGAACGACTTAAAAAACTTACCACTTTAAAGGAGATGGGAATCAATCCTTATCCTTCTCATTCCGATCGCAACACCAAGATTTCTGAAATTTTGGATAATTTTGCAAAACTCGATGGCAAACAGGTCGTTATCGCGGGTCGCATTGTCGCCATTCGTAGCTTTGGCAAGCTCGCCTTCGTTAAAATTCGTGATTATTTCGGTGAAATTCAACTCTTCATGAAACAGGACGAAACTCCAGAAGGCCTTATCGGCACCAAACAGCTCAAACTTCTCGACACCGGTGATTTTATCGAAGCCGAAGGTCTGGTTGGTAAGTCTCAAACTGGCGAAATTTCACTTTTCACTAATTACGTGAAGCTTCTCACCAAAACCCTTCGCCCAATGCCGGGTCGCGATGGTTTTACCAATAAAGAGGAGCGTTACCGTCGTCGCTATGTCGATATGAATGTTAACCCCGAGGTTCGTGAGCGCATGATTCGTCGCAGTAAATTCTGGCAAGCCACCCGTGATTTCATGAATATGCACGGTTTTATCGAAGTGAACACTCCAGTTCTCGAACATACCACCGGTGGCGCCGATGCTACGCCTTTTGTTACTCATATGGATGCCCTAGGTGAAGATTTTTACCTTCGTATTTCTCAAGAATTACCGTTAAAGCGCTTACTCGGTGCTGGCTTTGAAAAAGTCTACGATATCGGCCCGCGCTTCCGTAACGAAGGTGTCGATGATGAACACCTACCAGAGCACATCGCCTTCGAATCTTATGCCGCTTACGAGGATTATCAAGATGGCATGGATTTTTACGAAGAAATGATTAAATATGTTGCCGAAAAAACTTGGGGTACCCTTAAATTCCAGGTTAATGGTTTTGATATCGACCTTTCTAATAAATGGCCACGCATCAAATATGCCGACCTGATTCGCGAAGAGTTTGATATTGACGTTTTCAATCCAAATCGCGCTAAAATCACCGAAATTTTAAGAACACACGGCGTCGAAGTTACTGCCGCACAGGCCGATTCACGTCTTATCGACAACCTCTGGAAGCTAATTCGTAAAAAATCTGGCGGACCATTCTGGTTAATCGAGGAGCCGCTCTCACTCTCGCCTCTCGCTAAAATTTCTCCAGAAAATCCTCTAGTTACTGAACGCTTCCACCCTATTATTGCTGGTACCGAAATGGGTAACGGTTACTCTGAGTTAAACGATCCACTCGATCAGCTCGCTCGCTTCGAAGAACAACAAGCCATGCGCGATGGCGGCGACAGTGAAGCTCAAATGCTCGACCAAGATTTCGTCGAAATGCTCGAATACGGCATGCCACCAGCCTGTGGTTGGGGTAACTCCGAACGTAATTTCTGGCTACTTGAAGGCGTCTCCGGCCGCGAGGCCGTCCCATTCCCAATCATTAAGCGCCGCGCCAATTCTGAAAATACTTCCGAATCTGAAGAATCAAAGACCTCCGAAGATTCCGCCGAATCTTCCACTCACGCATAATTCAGAATTCAAAATCGTTAACTAAAATTATTAAAGAAAAGAGGTAAAAATGTTGGACATTAATTTCATCCGCAACAACAAAGAGCTCGTCGAACATTCCATCAAAGAAAAAATGTACAAAAACGTCAATCTTGATGAAATTCTCGCCTTGGATGACCAAAGAAAGACTCTCCTTCAACAAGTTGAAGCCTTGCGCAAAGAGCGCAATGATAATACCGCCAAAATGAAAAATGGCAAACCTAGCGACGAGCTAATCGCCAAAGGTAAGGAAATCAAAGAAAAACTTAGCGCCCTCGAAGCCGATCTTTCTAATTTTGAAAAAGAATTAAATCTTAAACTCAAAACCGTCCCTAATGTGATTTTTGACGACGTGCCACTCGGTGACGAATCGGCCAGCGTCGAAGTCAAAAAATGGGGTGAATGCAAAACTGCTGGTGTCGATCACCTCGACTATGCCATCTCTCGTGACTGGGTCGATTTCGAACGTGGTGCCAAAGTAGCCGGCGCCAAATTCTACTATGTCAAAGGTGGTCTAGCCCTGCTCGAAAATGCCCTAATTCAATTCGGCATCAAAAAAATCGTCGAACATGGCTTCACTCTCATGGATGTGCCTGATTTAGTCAATTCTCGCGTGATCGAAGGTACTGGCTTCGCTCCACGTAGCTCTGAACAAAGCGACGAATATTACATCGAAGGGGAAGACCTCGCCCTTATTGCCACCGCCGAAATGCCAATCACCGGCTATCATATGGACGAAATTATCGACGAAGATAAACTCCCACTTTTCTATGCTGGTTTTTCGGCCTGTTTCCGCAAGGAAGCTGGTGCCTACGGCAAGCACACTCGTGGCCTCTTCCGCGTACATCAATTCAATAAACTTGAGATGTACTCCTTCTGTGCTCCTGAACAAAGTAAAGAAATTCATGAAAAACTTCGCGCCATCGAGGAAGAAATCTGGCAGGAAATTGGTATCCCATATCACGTTATTAATATCGCCGCCGGTGACCTTGGCGCACCAGCTGCCAAAAAATACGACATTGAATACTGGTCTCCAGTTGATCAAAAATACCGTGAAATCACCAGCTGCTCGAACTGCACCGACTTCCAAGCTCGCGGACTTAATATTCGCGTTCGTCGCAAGGATGGCACCGTCGAAGTACTTCACACCTTGAATGGTACCGCCATCTCTCTCGCCCGCACCATGGTAGCGGTTATCGAAAACTTCGCCGAAGAAGGTGGTAAGCTTCGCGTCCCAGCCGTCTTGCAGCCATACCTCGGTACAGACATGTTATAATAGCCATAAGGAGAAATTATGATCGAAAAAATTGAAATTAGTGGTAGCAATTACAAAATTGAAGATAGTTTTCATAAATATGCCGTCAAACGTATCGGCAAACTCGACAAATACTTGCCACACGGCAGCAAAAAAGATGTGGTTGCCAAAATCGTCGTCACCGAAGTCGGACGCACTCACGGTAATAAATATGAAATTTCTGCCGCCATGGAAATTCCAGGTGGTAAAGTTATCGCCGCTAAGGACGAGTGTTCCAATATTTTCGCCGGCATCGACATTATTGAGGCTAAGCTAATGGGTCAAATTCGTCGTTACAAAATCGAGAGCACTCCACATCTTCGTCGTGGGGTCTTCTCCCGCTTTTTTGGTAAAAAATCCAATTCTTAATTTTAACCTAAAATTAAGAAACTAAAACTCAATTAAAAATACATGTTCTCTTAAAAACATGTATTTTTTATGATAAAATATCCCTATAATATTATTCCGATTTGGAGGTTTCGACTGTTTATGTCTCAGAAAAAAATTGAAAAAATTCAGGAAGCTAAAATTAAGGCTCCAAAAGTTAAAAAAGAACGCAAGCCAACCGATAAATTAGCTGATAAAACCACCACTACCCGTATTTTGCAGGGTGTTTTTGGTGACCCAGCCAAGCGAAATCTCACCCGCATGCGCAAAATCGTTAAAATCATCAATGGCCTCGAACAAAAATACGAAGCCATGTCTGATGACGAGCTCAAAGCTCAAACCAACGTCCTAAAAGAACGTCTTGACACTCTTAACAAGAAGGCCGAAGCCAATATCGCTCGCGCCAAATTAAAAGCTTCAGCCAAAAAATCTGAGACAAAGGCTGAATCTGTTAGTGATAATAAAAAGCAGTCAACTTCTGTTAAATCAGAAAAACTTGAACGTAACGAAACCAAAATTTTAAGTGAAATTCTTCCAGACGCCTTCGCTTTAGTTCGCGAAGCTACCAAGCGTGTTCTCGGTATGCGCCACTATGATGTCCAGATGATCGGTGGCATCGTCCTTCATGAAGGTAATGTCGCTGAAATGAAAACTGGTGAAGGTAAAACTTTAGTCGCCCTTTTACCATCCTTCTTAAATGCCTTAACTGGTCGTGGTGTCCACGTTGTCACCGTGAACGATTACCTCGCACAGCGTGATGCCGGTTGGAATGCTCCAGTTTACCACTTCCTTGGCATGAGTGTAGGTGTAATTATTGCTGATGCCAGCTTCCTTTATGACCCAGAATGTATCAACGAAGAGCACACCGATGAGCGTATGCAGCACTTGAAACCTTGCACTAGAAAACAAGCTTATCAAGCTGATGTGACTTACGGTACGAATAATGAATTCGGCTTCGACTACCTCCGCGATAACATGGTCAACGAAGTTGATTTTCTCCGCCAACGCGAACTTAATTTCGCCATCGTCGATGAGGTCGACTCAATTCTTATTGATGAAGCCAGAACTCCATTAATTATTTCCGCTCCAGCTGGCGATAATCCAGATTCTTATTATCAATTCGCCAAAATTGCCTCTCACCTCGGTCCAGACGATTACGTGCTCGACGAAAAACACCGCTCCGTCTCGCTCACCGATGCTGGTATCGAAAAAGTCCAGCGTATGCTCGGTATCGACAATCTTTATTCCGCTGACAATACCCGCTTAGTCTATCATATGGATCAAGCTTTACGCGCTCAGGTAGTTTTCCAGCGCGACCGCGACTATGTCGTCACTAATTCCGGCGAAGTTATTATTGTAGACGAAAACACCGGTCGTCTCATGCAGGGTCGCCGCTACAGCGAAGGTCTCCACCAAGCTATCGAAGCCAAAGAAAGTGTCGTGGTTAAGGAAGAATCTATGACTCTAGCCACCATTTCTTTCCAGAATTTCTTCCGTCTTTACAATAAGCTCTCCGGTATGACTGGTACCGCCTTCACTGAAGCTGAAGAATTCCAGCAAATCTATGCGCTCGACGTAATTCAGATTCCACCTAACCGTCCAATTATCCGTATCGATAAAGACGATTTAATTTTCCGCACCGAAGCTGGTAAACTCCGCGCGATCGTCGAAGAAGTAAGGAAATTCCACGAAAAAGGTCAACCAGTTTTGATTGGTTCCGCCAGCATCGTGAAGAACGAATTAATCGCTAAATATCTCGACGAAGCCGGTCTCTCTTACGAACTACTTAACGCTAAAAACAATGAACGTGAAGCCGCCATCGTGGAAAAAGCTGGCCAAAAAGGCGCTATCACTCTTGCCACCAATATGGCTGGTCGTGGTACCGATATTAAGCTTACCGATGAAGTCAAAGAACTTGGTGGTCTAGTAGTAATCGGCTCCGAACGTCACGATAGCCGCCGCGTCGACAATCAGCTCCGTGGTCGTGGTGGTCGTCAAGGTGACCCAGGTATCACCCAGTTCTTTGTCTCTTGCGAAGATGACCTTATGCGCATTTTCCAGGGTAATCAAATTGGCGCCCTACTTAACCGTATCGGTATCGACGAAGATACCCCAATCCAAAACCGCAGTGTCACCAAGATGCTCGAAGCCGCTCAGAAGCGTATCGAAGGTTTCAATTTCGATTCCCGTAAAAACGTCGTTCAATACGACAACGTCATCAACCGTCATCGTCGCATCGTCTACCTCATGCGCCGTCGAATTCTCGAAGGGGCAAATATCTCTGACGAAATTAATCGCCTCATCAAGGAAGCCGTCGCTGATTTAACCGCCGAAAGCATCCGCGTCAATCGTAATTTCATCAAAGAATTCCAATCTGTTTTCGATCTTGATCGTGACCTTATTATCGAAATCGGTTTCAAGCGTAAAGAAGAAGAGCGCGCCAAGCTTGCCACTCTTGCCGTTAAAGAAGCTTACGCCACCAAAGAGCTCGAATTCGGCGCCGACGTTATGCGCAAAATTGAACGTGAAGTCTACCTCAAGGTCCTCGACGCTCTCTGGATGCAGCACCTAGAAAACATGCAGTATCTCCGTGAAGGTATCCACTGGCGCTCGATCGGTCAGCGTGACCCACTAGTCGAATACCGCACCGAATCTCAAAAACTTTTCGAAGGACTCCAAAAGAATCTCCGCGAAGAAGTCTTAAAGATTCTCCTTTCTATCACCCCACAAGAAGCGGTCGCCACCGACACGATTGACGGGGAAGAATACGACACTGAACTCACCAAGATGGCCGAATCCGCCACTAACCGCGGTGTTAATACCATTGAAGCTGGTGAGAAGAATCTTGATAGCGAATTCTCCCAAAAACCAACCAAATCCGCTAGTCTCAGCGAAAAGCGCAATAAAGCCAAAAAACAGAAAAAAGCTAAACGTCAAAACAAAAAGCACGGCCGCCGTTAAACATGAAACATTCCATTGAAGAAATCGAATTAAAAAACGGCGCCAAAGGTCTTTTAATTGACGTACCGGGTGCTTCCGTCATGAACATGAAAGTCCAATTTCGTGGCGGTATGCGCTTCGCCAAAAGCCCAGAGCTCTACGAGATTGCTCACATTGTTGAGCATCTCAGTTTTGGCGCTAACGCTAAATATCCTGATGAATCTACTTACGAAGCGGAATTTACCAAAAACGGCGCCTATCATAACGCCTGGACTTCCGACTATTCTGTTTGTTACGAAACCGAATGTGCGGATTTTGAATGGGACCGTATTTTAGATCTCAAACGCATTGCTATTACTTCACCCAAATTTAACGACGCGGAATTAAAAAGTGAAAAAGGCAACGTTCGCGCCGAACTCACTGGCTACATGAACGATTATGGCCGTCTACTTTGGCCACGTCTCCAAAAAGCCATTGGCGAAAACGTTCTGAATTTACGCGAACGTCTTTCCACCATTAACAACATCACCCTTGATGACATTAACGAGCATTACCGTCGCACCCACACCGCGAACAATATGCGCTTCATTATCGCCGGCCAGACCAAGCACCGCAAAAAAGAAATTTTACGCAATCTTGAAGATTGGGATCTAAAAGAGGGGCGTCGTTTTGAGATTCCAAAAGACAAGCTCCATTCTTCACCAGCGGTCCTCGTCAAACGCAAGGACGCCAGCAATATTACATTCGGTTTTTCCATGGTTACCCCAAGACGTTTATCCATCCAAGAAACTCAAGCCATGGGCGCGCTTAATCACTTACTGAATGGCACTATGAGTAGTCGCATTTTTGGCCAAGCTCGTCGTCGCGGCTTAGTCTATGGTATGGGTAGCGGCATCAATAGTACGAATCATTACTCCTCATGGGACTTCGACGGTGAAGTTAATTTTGAAACTTCCGAAGAACTCTTCACGCTCATTCAACTTGAAATGCTTAAGGCTCTAAACGGCGATATTTCCGATGCTGATATTGAAGCCGTGAAAACTTACGCTCTCGGCCGCTATCAAATGGGCGCTCAGACCGTCAGCCAAATTTCCGATTACTATACCGACGATTATTTTATGACGGAAAAAGTTGATTTTTATGACAATTTCCCTAATATTATTAAGCAATTAAATAAACCTCTAATCGTCGAACTGGCCCGCGAATTTGCCGGCTCTGGTATTCACGCCATGGTTGCCGTCGGCTCCGTCGAAAAACAAATTATCAATCAGCTGG